>JBDNFT010001130.1:0-1945 GCA_041689695.1 Planctomycetaceae bacterium
ACCAAACACCGCAGCCGACTCGAATCTCTCATGACCCATAATTTCCAGCGTTTTGACCCGGCATCATTCCTCGCCGCGTGAAGTATAGTCGCGGTTTTGAAGAATTTATCAAATGTCATTGTTGATCACTCAACCGATACGGTTTCATAGAGGAGTGTATGCGTGTGCGCAGTGTGGCAGAATCCATTGGCGTAGCAACTTAGTCGAGTTGCCTGCCTGTGGATGTGGGTTGCCGTTCAAAAAAAGTAGACATCACTCTCCGAGTGATGATTCTGACGCATTGCCGATGAATGATGATTTCTGTCATCGCCCAAAAGAGGCACTTCGTCACTCAGAGAGTGACGTCTACTTTAAATACCGATCTTGCACAACGAAAAGCACTGTATCCAGGCACCCTGACATATCGTGTCAGGGCTCAAAAGAAAAAACGGAAGGCGGATGCTTTTGGGTCGCACGTTCTGCACCAATTCAGGACAGATACCCGACGTCCTATTCACTCTGGTGTCAAACTCAACCGACCCCATGCAGCACTTGACTCTACTGCTAAAGGACTGCACAATTCTCCTCAGCGACTGGGACGAGACGCGATGCGCCTCACGCAGGGCCGAATCGGACCTGCCTCAGACGCTTTCTTTTTGCCACCTGCTGCCCCATGATTGATCGAAAGCCACAACGTGTGATCCGCGAACTGACTCCTGCTGAACAGACGGCCTTGAATGCTGCGCGGGTGGCGGCTGATGCGGAGAAGGATGAGATCCTGGACGAGGCACGTTCAGAAAAATCCGCTTGGCTGGAGACGCGGCAAGTTGTGGATTCGCTGATCGCGAATCTGAAAGGCGAACGCGAGCGACAGTAGCTTTCTCTGGCCGATTTCAACGATCGCACAGAGATGGTTCGATCGCTGGTTCCCGATTTGAGACAAATCGGGCTACAGTTGGCCGATATTCAGGAACGCACTGGGATTCGTCGATCGGTTCTCAGTCGCTTGGAGAATGACCTTACATTAAATCTAACGATGACGACTCTGCAACGATATGCGGTGGCGTTGGGAATAGGTCTTCGGGCGCCATTAACGCAGGTTTCAACAGAAGGACGCGAAGAGAGCAGAGAATCGCAATGATGGCGTGTATTGTCTCTACGGACTCTGTGCCCTCAGTGATCTCCGTGGTTCAAAATCAACCTGAATCGCACTTATCCGACGGCTACTGTCCACTGCTTGATATTCAGTCGATTCGTTGAAATGGCACGGCAAGTGAGCCGGGCTGAATGTCGCCAGGCCATTGCACGGTTTGCAGAGTCACATCGCCGTCGATGGAGATAGAAAGCACTCCCGTGCCTGCCGTCAGCACCGTCGGAGTTCTCAGATACAGATACGTCGGTGTTGCCTGTGCGATCTCAAATCGCCTACCAGCAAAGATGAGTGCCATTTCTACTCTGGCAGAATGAGATCCGTTTTGGGATGATGCGATCATCGATGACTGGCGACAAGAACTCTGGGATCGGGCAAATCAGTACGCTGATAAGTACGGTCGGCGTCTGCTGGGACAATTGGGTTATGGCTACGATGGTAGTGTATTCGCCACTGACAGACAATCGGCGATTAAAGTGTTGCGTTTTGAGCGGCTGTACATCAAAGAACGGAGTGTCTACGAACGGCTGCTGTCGCTGGATGTAACAGATGTCTACGGATTTGCCGTTCCTCAACTGCTTGACGCGGATGATCAGTTGTGGATTGTTGAAATCGGGATCGTGTCGCCGCCGTTTGTGTTGGATTTCGCCGGAGCCTATCTGGATCAGCGTCCGGATTATCCTGACGACGTCATGGAAGAATGGCAGGGCGAGAAGCTCGAACAGTTTGGCGAAGAACGCTGGGCTGTCGTTCAAATGATCATGGCTCACTTTGCAAGGATGGGGATTTTTCTGGCTGACGTGAAACCGGGGAATA
>JBDNFT010001131.1:0-1545 GCA_041689695.1 Planctomycetaceae bacterium
CAAGCTGGCCGCGGCATCTCCGGGAACGATGGCCGTTCCCGAATCGCCACCGCTGATAGCAGCCGCAGCAGTGTCAATGCGGAGGCCACTCTCTTGCTTTAACGCACCGTGACAGGCGAAACAACGTTCCTGGAAAACATGCCGCACCTGTGTTTGATAGTTGACGCCATCGTCTGCCAGCAGCGTGCCTGCGAAAATCGTCATTAAGAATCGGAAGAGAAGTGTCATGGCGGGAATACCGTAACCACCGTCGCAAGACGGAGGGGGGGATGTTTATTCGTCTTCCGTCTGGCGACGGCAGATACTTATTGTCACTGGCTACTGAATACACAGCGAGGCAAGATTGTTTGAACAACCGCATTGAAACAAATTGTACCATAGCCGTCTATTGGGCCGGCTGAAACTTTTTCCCTGTCGCTTCTCGCTGATTCCAGACCTCGTGAAATCTAACGCAACCCGGCCTTCTTCATCAAAGCCGCCGTTGCCGTGTATGCTTCCCGAACCCAGTCTTCAACCCGATCCGGTTCTGGCGAATACTCGAGTTCAATCGACATCGTACCACCCATGTCGAGCTTTGCAATTTCTTTCAGGTAACCATCAAAATCCACCACGCCACGCCCCGGAGGCAAATCGCCATGACGTTGACCGTCGCAATCGGAAATATGCACATGGATCGCTCGGCCCTTAAGGCGACTCACTTCCTCCGGCTGGACGCCTGCCAACTGCAAATGCGACACATCGATATTTGCCGCTAACGACGGATGCCCTGCTTCATTCAGAAATCTGACCATATTATCGACGTTGTTCACCAGCGACAAATGAAAGGGTTCCAGTTCCAACGCGATCTTTAGACCCAGCTTCTGCGCATAATCAGCCAGTCGTCGGCAATTATCGACGCCTGTTTTCCACTGTTCAGCGGGTGGAATAACTTCCTGATTCCAAATGTATTCACCCAAGACCAGCAGCAGGTTTTCCGCTTCCAGCTCGTAGCACAGATCCAGAAACTTCTCACAGCGATCCAGATGAAATCGCTGCACTGAGGGGTTGAAATCAATCAATCCGGTCGCCACGCAACAGACGGAAATAATTGGCAGATTCGCCTTCGCACATTCGCGACGAATCAGCTTTCGCTCTCGCACATCGATATCCAGCGGATCGGTAAAAATATCGATGCAGTCAAACCCGATCTCCCGAGTCTTCTGAATCCCCCACGCAGTATCGCGTCCCGTCTGAGCCCACGCGCTGTTGATGAGTCCTAGTTTCACACCGAGTCCCCTTGTGGCTTCATTTGGAAAATCCCCGTTGAGATTCGCTGCACGTTAATGAAATTTCCTCCGCAGGTCGAACGTCGTCAACGGTGAGCCGGACTCAGATCGTTTGTGTCTTGTGGCGAAATCGGTTCTTCGGCGATCGGCAGCATAGGAATTGCCAATCCCCGAACCTGCGGGCCAGTCAACCATTTACGATCCACCGCGCTGAAGGATGCAGATCTGAGACAGATCTACCTACGCTGTACGCCGACCTGTCCCAGGTCGGATTCCTTCG
>JBDNFT010001132.1:0-3159 GCA_041689695.1 Planctomycetaceae bacterium
ACTTGCCAAGCCTGGCCAGCCCATACAAACCGTTGATTTCCATGGACCGACTCAGTAATGTCCGCCATGGCCACCGTAGTGTCCGCCATTTCCACCGTAGTGGCCGCCATGTCCACCGTAGTGTCCACCATGACCTCCATAGTACCCGCTGTTACCGCCATAGTACCAGGTGCCGTGATTGTGCCCAAATCCGATACTGACTCCGCTGTTGTAGCCGTACGATGGCTGCACATAGGCAGACTGATACGACAGGCCGTAAGAGTATGCAGGGGCAGAGTATACATAACCACCGCCATAGCCACCGCCGCCATACCCGCAGCTTTGAGCATTCGCCGTTTGGGTCATGCCGAACATCGCCAATGCTGGCACGGCGATTGTGATCATCAAAATCCTGTTCATGATTCGACCTTTCAAACAAATCGAGGGAAACCTCTTTCGCGTCCTGCGGAATGGAGACACCATTCCTCTTCATATCCAAGACCGTACGCAAGCGACATGCCACCAATCGGCGGATTCTGCCGGAATGCATGCATTCGATATAATTGCGTGAATAGAGTGATAGATTGGAAGTTTGGCAAAGGGCGGGAGGAGGACAGATGTGTCGTCAAATACACAACGAATGTGTTCGAAGTGACATTGGCGTTGAGCTGCCGTGCCCGGGATGTTTCGAATCAAAATGAACGGTTTCATGCGGCAAAAATCTACGTTTTGCCGTGATTTTTCTCCGAGGACTTCACCGTGGTGCAGGTTTTGCTTTCGAGCGTTTAGAAGATCGGCAGGAATGGGAATGCCTTAGGCGAGTCTGGAAGCCAGTCAGCCAATTGCCATTGACCATGCTGAAGGATGCAGATCTGAGGACAGATCTGCCTACAATGTGTCGATGTATGAATTGAGATTGCGGCAAACAATTCCGCATTCTAACATTCTGCGAAGTGAAGTGTCTTCTTGGGGAGTTCTGCCAAATGTGGGCTGGGGTGATTTTTTCAGCGACAGTTCTGCCGATGCTGGTTCACAGCATCCTTGGCTGTTGCTGGCATCACGCCCATTCCGATGGAAAGCTCAACGGTGTCCCTTCGACGAGTGAGTCGCATTGTAGTCATGAGCATCATCGCTCCGAGCACAACGATCCCGTCCCGCCCGCACCATGTGACCACGACGAATCGTGTAACGAAGTGATTTGTGTCTACCTTGCTGCCGATCCGGTTCAGCATGCGACGGCGCCGCAACTCCATGAACAAGTTGCAACATTGGACTGCTGCTGCAGTCTGATCCTCAGTGCAACGCTCACCGCGACAGCCTGTACGCAACAAGGCAAAAAAGCGCCTACGCCGTCGGAGCACTGCGCGCTGACCCAGGTCTGGGTCGTCTAAAAGACTGCCAGCCATCCTGAGAGATGGTTGCTTGTGACTCGAACGATCATCCGCTTTCGTGGAATCGTCTTCAGTCCTCCGCATTTTTCTCCATTTCAATTTGCCGTACGCCGCCGCACTACGGGTTGAGAGAGACCGCTATGATTACCATTAAACAGGCATTGCGCTCCAAGTGGATCTGGGGCATCGCCGTGACAGCTCTGATTGTGCTTGCTTTCGTCACACGAGCAAAATGGTGGGAACCAGCCCGGAACTGGGTACGTGGCACGATCTCAAGCAACCGAAAAATCTCGTCGCTGGACAACCACGACCCTAGCGGTGCCGGAGAAGCAGATCCCCACGCGAATGAAGGACGCGACGATGGCACTTCGCTGACGTTGTCAGCTCAGGCGCAGGGCAACATCGGTCTGGCAGCGGAGTATCTGCAGCCGGTCAAGCTGGAAACATTTCGGCGTTCTATGACGGTGCCGGGCATTATCGTTGGGCGTCCCGGCAGAAGTCGACTGGAGATTTCCACGCCGATGGCCGGAGTCATTACCCATGTCCATGCCGTGCAGGGAGAAGCTGTCGATCCAGGCACACTCTTGTTTCAGATGCGAATTACGGCAGCGGAGCTTGTTTCCACACAGACGAACCTGTTGAGGACCGTTGGCGATCTGGATGTCGAGAACCGCGAAATCGCACGCCTGTCGAAAGCCACCGAAGCGGGGGCAATCTCTCAGAAGACACTGCTCGAGCGGCAATACGCAAAGGAAAAACTGGAAGTCCTGATGAACGCTCAACGTGAGGCGCTGCGGCTTCAGGGACTCTCAGAAAGGCAGATCGATGACATTGCAAAGAACCACAAACTCCTGCGTGATCTGCAGATCGTGGCCCCGCGACGGGACAGTCACAGTCACGGTGACGAAGAATTCAAACTCTCCGGCACGGAAGTGACACCGGTAGCGTTGTCGGTGTCTCAAGGTCGCTCAAGTACTGACGAAAGTGCATCGACTGACGAACGAGCTGCGCTTGACGCAACTCATTCCGCCGAAGAATCGAACGCACCACTTATCCTGGAAAGTGTGATTGTCCACAAAGGGGAAACGGTGGCGGCTGGCGCGACGCTCGGAACGCTGGCCGACTACTCCGAACTCTACATTGAAGGTCGCGCCTTTGAGCAGGACGCTGATCTTCTATCGCAGCTTGCCCAGCAAAACTGGAAGATTACTGCAGTCTTTGAAGGGGCCGGGAATTCCGTAAAACGGGTCGAAAACCTTGATCTGGTGTATTCAGCCAGTGTCGTCGATCCTGAAGCGCGCTCGTTGTCATTTTATGTTCGCCTGCCCAACGAAGTGGCGCGGGAATTTCCTTCTCCCAACGGACAGAGATTTCTCAATTGGAAGTACCGCCCAGGGCAGCGCCTGCAATTGCTGGTTCCTGTCGAGGAATGGGAGAACCAAATCGTCCTGCCTGTGGAGGCAATCGCCCGCGAAGGCGCAGAATCATTCATATTTCAGCAGAACGGCGATCATTTCGACCGGGTCTCGATTCGAGTCGCCTATCGGGACTCCTCACACGTCGTGGTTGCCAATGACGGTTCAGTCTTTCCCGGCGATGTCATTGCACTTCGTGGCGCGCATCAGATGCAAATGGCGCTCAAGAACAAATCGGGTGGTGGCGTCGATCCACATGCCGGACACAACCATTGAAATGTCGATTGCTGAGTTTTGATTTTCGATTGGCAGCAATACGATGAGTGAACAGGAGTTGAGGAACAATCAGTGAGCGGCAAGGCGCTAGCCGCCGG
>JBDNFT010001133.1:0-3083 GCA_041689695.1 Planctomycetaceae bacterium
ATCAAGATCCTGGCAAAGAGCTTCCAGAATGGGCGGCGAGAAGAATTGGCGCAGGCCGGATTGCTGACGTTCCAGTCGTCGTTGTCGTTGCAGTGACCCCACGATGTCTGCGATGAATTCCGTGAACTTAATGTCGGCATGCAATCGCCGTTCACCGGAACTGGCATCTTCGGGCAAACTTCGTCCCGTAATATAAAATGCACGGTCGCCGGTGATGTCGGCGAAGGGAGTACAAAACGCCCAACCAAATCCGGCCACCTGAGTGTATTGTTTTATGTTGGCTTCTGCGTTATCCCAGATATGCAGGACCGTTGTCTGCTGCTCCATCGCATTTGAAATCAGACGTACGCTGGGCTGCATCAACAAACCGGTTTCGAATCTTTGCTCCTGATGGAACACGCGTGGACGCAGAGTATCGGAAACTCCCACGATGGCGACACCATCTGCGTTCTGGACACCGGCAAGCAGCAGGCTTGCCAGCCGAATATACAGATCGCGTTCTACGCCCGATTCACGAATGACTGCTGGCAGACTTGTGAGAACTTCAATTCGCTTGGCCGCATCATCGTATCGGACTCGCTGCAACTGCTGACGATCAATCGCAAGCTGCTGGATCGGTTGACGCCCTGGAGAATCGCTTTGAGTGACCTGCTGCACTTCAAACCGTGATGATCCGACCACAAACGCATCACCGGAAGCCAGCGTCGCCACTGAAACAATCGCGCCATCGACGAAAATAGGATTCGATTTATCGGCGATTTTTTTTATCGTCACACCGTTTGCGTCTGCATGCAGCTCGACGTGGCGGCGTGAAATGAGTTCATCCCAGGTGACGTGCAGATTTGCATCGTCACCGCGTCCCAGCACGTACGTGTCTCCTCCGACGAGAAGAAACTCCCGGTCAAGACGATGTCCGTTGTGAAAGGCCAGCAGCCGAAACATGTCAGATTATTCCATCCCGCCGACTTCTTTCATTTCCAATTGCTTCATCTTGCGATAAAGATTGGATCGATGCAGGCCGAGAAGTTTTGCGGCGTCGGTCATGTTATCTGCCATATGATGGATACTGCGACGGATAAAGTCTCGCTGAAATTCCCGAGTCGCAGGGTCCAGCCCAAGATCCAACGCAGGGAGTTTGGTGTTGTCGGATTCCGGACTCAATATAAATGCCAGATCTTCTGGTTCCACACGATCGGCCGGACAAAGAAACGCGATGCGTTCCATCAGATTTCGCAATTCACGCACGTTTCCCGGCCACGTATGAGATTGCAGTCTTCGTCGCGCTTCCGACGAAAGTTGCAACTGCGGACGTTTGGCCTGCACTGCAAAGCGACGCAGAAAGAACTCTGCCAAAGGAAGAATGTCTTCAGGCCGGTCACGCAATGCCGGAAGATCGAGCGTCACCACGCCCAGACGGTAGTATAGATCTTCACGAAACTTTTTCGCTCGCACGGCTTCACTCAGGTTTGCGTTTGTCGCAGCAATGATTCGAACATTGATCGGAATCAATTGCGATCCACCAACACGCGTAATGACCTTTTGCTCCAGAACTCGTAACAACTTCGCCTGACCACCAGGACTCATGTCACCGATTTCGTCAAGAAACAGAGAGCCGCCGTCGGCGAGTTCGAATTTCCCCTGTCGCATATCGCGCGCATCTGTAAACGCCCCGCGTTCATGGCCAAAAAGTTCGCTTTCCAACAAAGACTCCGTCAATGCAGCGCAGTTCACTGCGACAAACGGGCAGCTTGAACGATTGCCTTCGTAATGCAGCGACTGTGCCACGACTTCTTTGCCAGTGCCGCTTTCGCCAAGCACAAGGACAGGCAAGTCGGTCGATGCTAACCTGCGAACGGTATCGCGCAGGGCAGTGATGGCCATGCTCTCACCGACAATCGACACCCCCTTCGTGACTTGTTCGGCAAGCTGACTGTTGCTGCGATGCAAGAGGTTTCGTTCCTGCAGATTTTTCAGTGCGACGGTGGCCTGAGTTCCCAATTGGGAAAGACATTCCATATCGTCCTGAGTAAACGGCTGATTGTCGTTCTGGTTAATTCCTTCAAACGCACCGACGATCGTGTTCTGTACGTCACGCAATGGGACACAGATCAAATTGCGAGTTCGATAGCCGTACTTGCGATCGACCTCCTGATTAAATCTAGGATCGTCGTAGGCATCATCAACGCTGATTGATTTTCCGGTTCGCAGCGTTTCACCGACGATACCCTCACCTGCCGGCAGTCGCAGCGATGAGTTCTTGACACCAAGTGCGGGGCGAGCTTCGACTTCATTGCGATCGCGGTCCCACAAGAAAATGCTGCTGCGGTCGCAGTTGAGAAGTCGAGTGGCCTCCTGTGCGATCAAATCCAGTAACGGCGCGGCATCTTCGGCCATGGATAGCTTTGAAGCGATGTTCAACGTTGATCGCAGACGTTCCACTTGCTTGCGGCTTCGCAGGTCGTGGTCAACCAGCGTCAAGGCCATGGACAGTGAGCGAGCCAGCATCAGGCCAGTTTCAGCAAGGTCTTCGTCAGCATGACGGCCGGCTGTGACCATCAGATGGGCAAATGGCGTGTTGGCGGCCAGTGGGAAGGCCGCCAGATTTTTTGCGGGTTCTGTGCGATTGACTCCAGCAGCATCTCGGTCGAGCGATTCATCCCACAGCGCGATTGGTCGAGCCGCCATGCCTTGCTGCCCGTGTTCGGCAATGACATTCCAACCGGGCCCGGGAACTCGCTGCGCTAATCCAATCCACTGCACTGACAATTCGGACGCGATTTCAGACAATGCGGTCCGAATGAATACGTCGAAACTTTGAACGCTCAATGCATCCGACAGCAGTTTCCCACCGAGCTGCATCAATGTCCCGCTGGCTGATCCGGGTGACAGCATTGAAACTTGTGAGATTGTTTTCCATTGAATACCAGCCACAACATGATCCTTCATGCATTCAACGGCTGTCAGCCGCACGATGTGTAATCGAATTCACCAGATCTGCGAGGCACTTCGTCATCGCATTTAACCACCGATGGAAAGAGATCTGTCGATATGACTACTTTTAAAAACAACGCGCCATCGGGGTG
>JBDNFT010001134.1:0-2878 GCA_041689695.1 Planctomycetaceae bacterium
CATGTATATTTCCCGGGGCGGACTTCAGGTTCAGGCAACTTCAGATTCTGATGCCACGTTGGGAAATAGGGCGTGAACACCGGCTGCAGAACACCCAGCTTCAGTGACTTAAACTCGGCGGCCGTCATGAACTCAAAGACGATGCTTTTCGACAAAACGTCAATCATCGCCTGTCCGAAAGGAAGAAATTCGACGCGCGAAAGCTGGTGCGTGTGTCCGTCAGCGGGAGGTTCATATTCGGTACTCACCCACCCAAAGGCATCCATCAGCGCGATCGTGAGAAAATCCATCGCACTGTAGACGATTCCGTATCGTCTGTTTGAATCCTCAGCCCGCAGAACGGGTTTCCGCTCAAGTTGTCTGCAGACCCCCGTGAGCGAATTTCTGCAGATGTCCGACCACCGGTCCCCCTTCTCCGATTGTCTCTGTGCTGGCACGACACAGCCAGTTTTCCAGAAGCGTGAAATATTGTTCGGTCGAGTTCAGTTGACGCCACTTCATCAGCATCTCCGGATCGAGTGCCAACTTACCGGGCGGAGCGGCACCAATGCCGACTCCAATACCTGTCGTTCTGAGCAGCAGAAACAGAGCGTTGAGCAGCGGAAAGGATCTCTGCTGAGGCCGCTTCAACTGATGAGCCACGGGCCGAGTTATCTCAGCATTCAGTTTCTCAAGACCACTCTGAGGCAGCAGATAATCTTTGCTGGTTGTTTTCACGCCTCGCTCACCGATGAAATCGAGGAGCGTTTCAAAATCCCGAAGAACTGAGCCAGGACGATTTGTGTCAATTGGTTGTGTACGCAGAATCTGTTGCAGCGCATCTGAAATTGGCAGTTCAGTTGGGTGGTCGTTGGTTTTGGCTTTTTTCATATTGATTCACCTTATCAGATTTGCTTTCGGGTCACTGATGCCGATTTTATGCGAACGACCAAAGCACTGCGAATCACCGATCGGCTTGGCAGCGAAAAATGAAACCAGAAACGATTATCTGCGCCATTTTGATCGCTCATTCTCTGGAAATCCTTTGGGCAACGCGTGAGTTTGATGCTACAGTGTATCGACATAGTATTTACGCCAAAGGAAGGTTATTCATGATCAAAAACCTTGTGAAGCACGGTAACAGTTGGGCGCTGGTCATTGATCGTCCCATACTCGACTTACTGAAGATGAATCCCGAAAGCCCGTTGGAAATCACGACCGATGGCGAGTCCATTCGCGTGGCTCCGGTGACTAGTGACAATCCGAAACAGAAACTACGCGACGCCAGCAGGAAGGTCAACAATCGTTACAGCAAGACATTCAAGAAACTTGCCGAGTAGGATCTGTGCTCAATTTCCTGACTCTTGACGATGTTATGGAACTCCACGCCGGTCAAATTGCCACCTATGGTGGAGGCGATGGCCTGAGGAGTGCCGAACTGCTTCAATCTGCGATCGCTCAGCCGGAAGCTACCTTTGGCGGGCAGTTCCTGCACAGGGACGATTTCGAAATGGCGGCTGCGTACCTGTTTCATCTTGTCCAGAACCACCCGTTCATAGATGGCAACAAACGAATCGGGCTGGAAGCGGCTTTGGTGTTCCTCGAAATCAATGGCACTTCTGTCAATGCTGACGCTGAGCACCTTGTGGAACTTGTCCTGGGAGTTGCTCAAGGCCAGATTGGTAAACCTCAAATCGCAGAATGCTTTCGTTCTCATGTCAGTCCTGTCTGAACCATTTGAATGGTAGGAAACGCCTCTGAACATTGGAGCCACACCGTACATGCCATTTCTCGCGAACTTGATGAGATCCTTGATCGCGTTGACAGTCAGACAGCGGCACTGCTGGAAAAAAACGTTCGAAATGCGATCTCGCTGGCAGTACAGCGAAATATCAAAGTCGAAGCGAAGGACTCAATGGGATATCCGCTTGGCTACTTCGAAACGACAGAAGGAAGTTTCGCTAACGAACCGTTTGATTTGCCCACTGATCTGCCGCTTGAATAGCGGTCAGCCTTTTATGTGGCCTTCCATATCGGCAATCTGATGTATTGTGACAAGGCAACATTCTCCACTCAACAACGAATACTTTTCGGAATAAGATTGTCTGAGTGCAGCGATGCACCATTTAATCAGTGATCGCAAAGATCGACATGTAGAGCCATTGCTCAGGACCCGGGTTAAATTCAGTTGATGGACGATCAACCTGCCGTGACGCTTTTCATCAAACAGGTTCCCGGTGAGTTTCCTCAATTCATTCTTGGGATGCCTGATTTCTTCAACATCACCTTCGAATTCCGAAAGGCTCATATTCAGCACTGAATTCAATGCATTAACGTCGGCAAAGTAATAGGCTTCGAGCATATTTACAAAGAAATGGACCGACGCTCGTGGACGTGTCTCCGACGAAAGGAACGTATCGAAAATCTTTTTATACCGTGAAAAAATGGCTTCATGGTTTTGGCGGCGTGCATCTTCAAGGTCATCGATCAGAATAACGAAAGAATTCGGATTTGAATCCAGAAATCGCCGAGCTGGCAGGCCGATTTCCTCCGCATCTCTGTTCGGGATCGTCTTACCTTCTCCGACCATCTTAAGCAGGCGCTTTTCAGATGTGATCGGCGATCGTTGTCCGACACGCGCCCGGATTGTGAAGGTACAATCTCCCGACTCCATCAGATTCCTGAAGAGCGAGGTCGCGAATTCTTCTTCGCCTTTTCCCGTCACGAACAGGCCGAAAGTCCTGAATGTCCAAGCAGGAGTTTGTGTATCTGACGACATTTATCGACCGGCCCCAGCGGCTGCAGCTTGCGGTCCGATCATCTGAGCCATGTAAAGAGATCCTGCGGCATACTCGCTCAGCAAATCGCCGATGCCAGCAATCTCCGATACACGTTGCAG
>JBDNFT010001135.1:0-3423 GCA_041689695.1 Planctomycetaceae bacterium
CACAGCACAAGCACAGAAGTGGCAACCGGCAGCATCAGACCATTAAGCGAGGCGTTGGCGATTAACAGTTGCGGAACGTGAAACCCAACGGCCAGAATCGTGAGCAGGACCAGACTCAGATCACACAGAGGCACCACAAAGGCGTGCGCCCACGAATTCCGACCGTCGTATTCGTTAGACTGAATTGATGACGTAATTTGACCTTTGAGATCAAGTCCCAATTGTCGACGCACGGCGTCCCACGAAAATGTCTCACCAGTGTTGGCAGTCAATCGTACCAGCATGTACCCGCTAGCAGTTACGACAGCCGTCGAAATCGTTGCGTTGGAGATGAGAGACTGAATTGGAATGTTGAGTCCCGCGATGTACGAAGCTCCGCCGATTGCCAAAAGTCCTGAAACACACAGCCCGCTCAAATAGTGGCGAGTTCGCAGTGTGTGCAGAACGAAGACGGTTAACAGCAAAACAAACTGCACAATGTGAATCGGCGACCATTCCGCTCCAAAGTGAAACAAGCTGATTGCCGTCCATGCCACGCTCAATAAGACAGCCAGACCGAAACCAGTGTGCTGACAAATCGCATGTGGCGATTCGTCGAAGCGCTGAAACAGCAGGTGTCGTCCCGGTGGCAACGGAATAGTGTTCAGAATCTTGTCCGGAATCCGCGTCGCCACCAGACTCAACGCCAATGCCGCCACCACGGTGAGTGCCAGTTCAGGCTGAAGCTGCTCAGCCGCACCGCGATATGCATTCAGAAACGGTACGGCGGAAGAAGCAGCAAAAATGAGTGAGAGCAGCGTCGCAGCGACATAGCGTCTGTCTGCAAACATCGTCGCATACATAAGATATAATGCGACATTGACGCAAGAAACCATGAAGAATGCCTTCAGGTTTGTGAATGCCAACGCGAACAGGATCGAAGAACCCATCAGAACAAAGTGCCGCATCGGACGACTCATGTCGAGAACGTTTTTGCGACGCAGCAAACTACTGGTGAAGCTCAAGCCGACCAGTAACGGCAGATAGGTCAGTCCATAGAATGCGATTGGCAAGCGATGTTCGCCGATGGCACCAGCGGCGGAATCACGCACCGAAAGTGCCAACTCACGAAAGAACGCTGGAGTAAACTGATACGCGATCGTCATAAAGATCATCGACATCCAGACGAATCCGGAATGTCGCGTATCTCTGGCGGCAAGTGCCATCAGAACCGCCGCCACAATTGCCGTCGGCACGACTGGCCGAACATCCGGGAAGCCAACTCCAGCGACGACAACTGATACGATGGTCAGCGCGAACCCGAAGAACAGCGGCGCTGCGATGTGCCACGGCAGCGGTCGAATGATGTTTCCAGTTCGTTGTCTGAATACGTCAGCAATCGTTCGAGTTGTAAACAGGATCGTGGCAGCCAGCATTACGCATCCAAGGCCGAGCCATGCCATAGGAATTGCAGCCAACGTCTTTAACCAAACCAGCGAAAGGAATTGCATTCCAAGGATTGCGATCGGAAGAAAACCAAACACCCGTGGCCACTGTTTTTCTTCCGCCATCCAGAACATGTAACGATTGATTTTTATGATCCCAACCGTCATCACGGCCCATAATGCTGCGAGCAGCAAAGCTGCTGGGATCGGATGTGTGACGTTGGGCAATGCACCAGCGACGCAGAGCAGCATGTAGCTGCCAACAAATGATGTCTGTCGTCCTCGAAGCAGGAAATCAAAAATCCGCGTGCTGGAAAACCATAAGAACGCCGTCGCCGGAATCATCAATCCCAGCACTTCGATCACGGCAAGGGCGTTCTGAGTCGCCGTGGTTGACGACAACCAGTTCAAGGCCAGAAACATGACTGGCAGCAGGAACAGAGTTAACATGTGAAGCACTTGGGCTGTCGCTCGCAGTCCCAGCCTTCGTCGGCCGATTTCCGCGAATCCAAAGGTTGCCGCGGTATAACCAAGGATCGTCAGAAATTTGAAGCTGGGGTGCCATGCGTCAAATCGCTGGTTCACCAACATCAACGACGATCCAAACACGATCGCTGCTCCAATCACCAACATCCATTTGATGTTGCGTTCCTGAAAGAACGCACTGATGAACCGTTCAAGGGCCGAACGATCATCGATCGTCGTACCTGCAACAACAGGCACTGAGGTTGCTGAGTTTTGTGGCGGAAGAAAATACTCGTCGCCGACTTCTTCAGGAAAATACGAACTGGGAATCGACATGATTGGGCTCCTTTGTCTGCGGGTGAATCTGAGTCACCAAAGAGCCATATCAATTCGCGTGCCGCACGATTCTGAAAAATTTCAAATTGATGCAAGTTCAATTTGATAAACAGTTTGCGACTATCCAGTAATGTCTCAAATTGCAGTCGCGACTTCCCAATGCAGTCAATTGACTGCATGTAAAACGCAGTGCATGAACTGCTACTGCAACTTCCACCAACCGATAAAACTGACGCATCGGGTTACGATGAAAGCGACAGCCCGCCAGTGGGTGCAATCGATACAACCGGGAGAAACTGCTCCTAAGGGAACCGAAGATCGGGATTTGGACCATCAAATCGGCAAAAAATGCTTCCAAAGTCCTTGCCTTTCGGCAATTATTGCAACTGAAGACCGTCAAGCGTCGAAAAGTGAGATAAGTTTGGCATCTCAAAGACGCAAAGTCTCTGGAGGCCCTTTGGAAGCTCATTCTGTGGACCGCTGATCCTTGTTGGGTCAGCATTGAATCATCAGGTCACACAGCAATCATTCAAGACGATAGATTGACCAGGGACCGGACATGTTAGTACTCAGCCGCAAGAAAGACGAGAAAATCGTTATTGGCGATTCGATCACTCTTATGGTGATTGAAATCCGTGGCGACAAAGTTCGCCTTGGCATCGAAGCTCCACGTGATGTGACCGTACATCGCGAAGAAGTTTATGAAGCCATTAAACGCGAAAACGCACTAGAACAAAAGCCGGAATAGACATGCGACGTTGACGGCGATTACTTCGTCAACAGTGTGTTCATTGCGGCGACTGATTGGTCTGTACTGATGAATTCTCAGCGCCGTCGCCACAGCCCGCGATAGATTGGCAGACCCAGCTTTCGTTTCTTTCGTTCGAAGCTGGTGTGGTAGTCCATATCCCCATTGGCTTCCCGTTCTGCTGGTGTTTGGCATCTTGTAAATTCGGGGTGATGATCCATCAGGCCCTGCGCCATTTCAAATAATCTGCCACGTCAGTCCAGTGATGGACGAAACCACCGGGCCGCAGGATTCTTGCGAGCATGCCCATGAATTCATCGTTGAACAGACGACGTTTCTGATGTCGTTTTTTCCACCATGGATCAGGGAAGTACACATGTGCGGCTTCGACTGATCCCGGCGCAATCAGTTCCGTCAACAGAACACGGCAATCGCCACCAATGACGCGAG
>JBDNFT010001136.1:0-4460 GCA_041689695.1 Planctomycetaceae bacterium
GATTTGGAGGTTTCAAGGACGGCAACAAAAGTCTGGCCATCGACACCATGACTAGCCGAGATTCGTATGCCCTCGATCTGATCGGTGCCATTGAAGCGGGCCGCTTTGATCCTCGTGAATTGTCGGCAAGTCAGGTCCGCCAGTTACTGGCATTAGGCAACGAACACATCAAGTCTGTTCTTGAAGCGAAATGGGGCGTTGTGCAGGAAACTCCGGAAGCTCGCCTGGCTGCCATCGAAAAATGGAAGCACGAACTCACTCCGGAAAACATCGCCAAAGCCGATCGCGAAAACGGTGCGGCACTGTTCAAGAAGTCCTGCGCGACTTGTCACAAACTGTTCGGCGAAGGTAAGACGATTGCTCCTGATCTTACCGGTGCCAACCGCAGCAATCTCGACTACTTACTGATGAACATCATCGATCCAAGTGCCGTGGTGCCGAAGCAGTTCACGACGTCTGTGATCGCTCTGAAAGACGGTCGAATCATCACGGGCGTGATCGTTTCAGAGACTGATCAGACTCTGGTCATTCAAACGGACAAAGAGCAATTGTCGGTGGATCGCGGTGATGTTGAAGAATCAAAGAACAGCGGCAAGTCACTCATGCCCGACGGCATGCTCGACCCGCTCACGCCTGAGCAAGTTCGAGACCTCTTTGGTTTTATGATGCCACAGAAGTAGTGGCATTGTTTTCGAAAGCCATCCGTGCCACCTCTTTCTATCTGCTTCTGCACCGTTTGTGTAACATCACGCTCGGTTTTAACTCCATCAAAAACAACCAGGGAAACTCTCGTTATGAAATTCACCAGCTCACTCTGCGTAGCGTTTATTGCGGTCGCAGCAATTGCATTGATGTATTCAACCGCCAGCGACGTCCAAGCCTATTCCCCCGTCATCTCCGTCGTTGAAGCGGCTCCCGTGGAAGACAGTATGCACGAATTCATGGAATACGTTTTTCAGCCGACCTATCTGCGGCTTAAAGCGACAATGGCCGCCGCGCCTGCGGACAACAAGGGCTGGAAGGCAATGAAATCCGATTCACTTATCCTTGCTGAAAGCTGCAATCTGCTGTTCGTCCGCAAACCTGATGCACACGGCGATGATTGGACCAAACACGCAACTGCCGCAAAGACTGATGGTGCCGCCTTGTACAAAGCTGCCAAAGAAAAGAACTTTGAAGCCGCAACGACCGCCTACAAAACAATGTTGAACAACTGCAACGCCTGTCACAAGCAGTTCGAAGACGGCAAGCACATTTTGCAGCCGTAGATTGATTTAGTGCAGAACAGGTGATTCAATTGTACTAAAAACGGAGTACAACCCACGCGTGTCCTCGTGGCTTCGGCAAATGCCATGGACGATTTTGCTGGTCTGCGTCGCCATTACGGCGCTGGGACTCTGCGGACTGGTGCGCGCCGACGAATTGTACGGCCGCACACAGCTTGTTGAAAAACAGATGATCTGGTTCTTCATGGCACTGCTCACAATGCTGGCTGTGATGTTGATACCGTATCGACTGTTGAGTCAACTGAGTCCGTGGCTGTTTGTGTTGTCATTGGTGCTTCTCGCCATCACGCTGTTTATGCCCCCCATCAACGGATCAAGGCGATGGATTCCATTGGGGCTGTTTGACTTCCAGGCCAGCGAGCCCGCGCGTCTTGCCTATATCATGGCGCTGGCGGCCTATCTGAGGTTTCGATCAAGTCAAAGAACGATCGTGGGACTTTTGCCACCTCTGCTGATGGCATTTTTCCCGATGCTGCTCATTATCCGCGAACCCGATTTGGACACATCGCTGCTATTTTTGCCAGTCTTGTACGCGATGCTGTTTGCCGCCGGCGCTAAAACCAAGCACCTTGCCGCCGCCGCGTTGCTGGGGCTCATCTGCCTGCCACTGCTGTGGATTCAGATGAGCGCCGAGCAACAGTCTCGCATTGTCTCTGTCTTCACACAGCAAGACGGCGGTTCTGCTCCAGCAGGTGACGGGTTTCATCTGCATCAATCCAAACAAGTCCTGGCACTCGGAGGATTCTGGGGCAGTCGCAGTCAGCAGGAAAGGCCTGTCGATGATCTCACCGCGTGGCAACTTCCGGCATCTCGCACTGACTTTATCTTCGTTATGATCAGTGAGCGTTTTGGCTTCCCCGTCAGCGCCGGGTTGTTGGTTCTGTACTGCGTACTGATCTGGAAAGGCCTGCAGGTTGCGCGCCAGACTCGTGAACCATTTGGCCGACTTGTATGCGTCGGTATCATGACTCTGATCGCAATTCAGACCATTCTGAACGCCGGCATGACCGTCGGACTATTACCGATCACCGGCACCACGTTACCACTCTGCAGCTACGGCGGCAGCAGTTTGATTTCCACATACGCAGGTATCGGCCTGATCATGAACATCGCCATGCAACAGCGTTACAATGTCACCGGCGAACCATTTATGTTCGGCAAATCACGAGTACCGCGCATGAAAAAGCCCTCTGGACGGTAGACAATGTGCGGGGACAGAACGATGAAGAGAACTGGGGAATGCTGCGAGAATCTGGGTCGTCTTCTTGCAGTGAGTGTATTCTTCGTTCAACACTTGCCAATTTACCGTGCCAAAGGGCGGCTGGGTGAGAAAAGTGAAATGCACACGTCGTGCCATTCATAGAAAAAATCCAGAGAATACTTCATCAACGACAAAGGCCAGTAAACATGCAGTTTTGGCCGGTATACAGCGCCGAACTATGTGACCTAGTTCGGCGCTGAGTTGGGTGAATTGATTGAATCGTCGGCGCTCAACGGGTAGAATCCGCCGAAGAGTGCGCCGATGCTGATTTTTACAGGCAATGACATAGTGACGTTCTTTCTCACAAATCCGCAAACTACAAAACGCGACCTACGGGGCGTTGTGGGAACCCTGACCGGTTTGATTGTCGTTTATTGCGTTGCTGTGTTGTGGTATGTGGCGACTTTTCCAGACATTGGCATCCGTTGCCTGCTCCCTAATAACGAACCGAATAAAAACGGCGGAATCGAGATTCATCAGTGGATTGCTGGTGACGAAGGAGTGACCGGTCCGCGGCCAAGTCCTGGTGATCAACTGGTGCGACTGAACGGTCAGGAGATTGAGACGTTTCTTGATTTCGTGTCTGCGATGGGGAGTTTGCGTTTCGCCAAGATACCTCCGGGCGGACAGTTGGTACCCGGATCTGATCCGGCGGAATTGAAGGTTCCTCCGTTGGTGGAGGTAAATAATCGAGATCCCTCGCGGCCAGCCGAACGGCTTGTGGAAGTTGTCTACCGAAATGTACGGTCTTCCAAGCCGTTACTGGAAAATCGCATCTACGTGTCGGTGCGTCCCATCGCAGTCAGCGAGGTGTCGATCACGATTTTTTGGTTTGCTTGCCAGTTGTCGATTCTGGCAGTGGCTCTGGCGTCCTATTGGTATCGGCCCTTTGATGTTGTCTCTCAGAATTTCTGCCTGATGTGCTGTGCGTCCATGGGCGCGTTTGTGGGGGGGTTTCATTGGTGGGTTCTGGCAAGCAGCCCGTTGCTGAACATTCCGTTCATTCTTTGCGCTGCAACGCTGCCGGCTCTGGTGCTGAACTTCTTTCTTGTTTTTCCACGGGAACCTGAGTTTCTTCGCACGCGGAAATTTCTGGTTCAACTGGGTGTCCTGAGCCCTGCAATAATTTCTACCGCTCTGCTGGTCGTCATCTATTGGAGCAGTTGGAGTCTGAATGGTAGCGCGGCGAGCGGCGAGATGAACGTGCTGCAGAAACTGGCCGTTTTGACTCAAATCGTATTTCGCGGCAACGCGACGGGATTCGATCTTGTCAGGCATTCCACTGAATTACTGCATGTCCTTCGAACGACGATATTTGCATCAATCGTTCTGGCCTGTATCTATTTTTTTATCATCGTTCTGAAACTGATAAACGGCTGGGTTACGATCAAGGAATCGCGTGAGCGTGAGCAAACCAATTCAATTCTGGGGGCGGCGCTGCTTTCCATGATCCCGATTGGCTACACAATCTATCTGGCTGGTTTTCAAAGGGTCGAGTTTGCTCTGGGCCGTGGGCAGATTCCGATGTTCGTCGCCAGCATGTTGTTTATGGCCGCGTATTCGCATGGCATGTTTCGTCATCGACTGATGCTGGCAGAAGATCCGGAAGATAAAGGGCGTCGATACATTCTGATGTCATTACTTGTTTCTGGCGGCTTTGCGACACTGCTGGCGCTCGGTGGAGTGGCGGCTCATTCCTATAGCCTGCCCTCGAATTCATCAACGACGCAGCAGATCTCGCTGTTCCTGATCCTGCTGCTGGCGGCTGGAATTACGCTTTGGGTGCGTGATCGTTTGCAGACCGTCGTCGATCGTCGCTTCTTCAGTGAAAAATATCAGCTCGACCGCGCAATGCAGCAATTGAATCGGTCGGCGGCGTACCTGACGGAGCCGTCCGGCATGGCCGAGATCAC
>JBDNFT010001137.1:0-9904 GCA_041689695.1 Planctomycetaceae bacterium
ACGAGTCAGCCTGGAAAGGCTGACGTACTTTATTTCAGGACCATTTCTATGGCGTTTCTGTAACGCCTGGTACTGGCATTCGTCGAATCAAAGCGCCACCGCCAAGAATCAGCAACGCGCCCAGAAAGTAGGGCAAAGATGTTGACTTCAGCAACAATGGAATGCCAAGCGATGGACCAAGAATGCGGGCCAGTGATGACAGACTCTGGCCAGTGCCAAGGACAGCTCCCTGTTCGTCGCTGGAGGCCGCCAGAGATAACATTGATTGCAGCGAAGGTGTCACAGCCGAAAACCCGATCACTATGATGGGCAGGATAAACCAGAGCGCCATACCGGGCAGGATTTTCAGGCCGGTGATTCCGACGAGCGTAAAACCGATCGTCATCAGCACGACACCGATCAATGCCATGCGACGTTCGCCAATTCTGGGCAACATGCGTCGCACAAGAACACCCTGTCCGATTGACAAGACGAACCCAACATATGCGTATAGCACGAAATTCCAACGAGCGCTGTAACCAAATTCGCGAGTGAGCAGCGAGAGTGTACTTTCGAACTGGGCGAAGCCAAACGTGGTGATGAACACCGCCAGCAGGATCACGGAGAGCTTCGGTGTCGTGAGATGTTTCAGAATCTCGCCCGGCCGAAACACGCGATGCGAAGATTGCCGTGCAGAATCCGACGGTTTACGTGATTCCTGAAGTTTGAACGCTGCCAGCAAAAAGGCCATCGCTGAAAGTATCGATGCGATATAACCCGGCATTCCGGACGGAGGTTCCAGAAGTCGATACCGCAATTCATTGCGCGACATTGGAGTTTCAAGCAATGAATTGATCGCTTCGCGGTTGGCGTCTTTGATCTCGGAACCCTTAAACACTTCGTCCATGAAATCCTGTCGCGAGACCATCGCTGTGTCAGCATTCCATGATTTCACCTGTGTCCATTGCGAATCATTCAAAGCCACCGCCGCGTCATTGGAAACGCTGATGGCACCAATCAGCGGGCCAAAAGTAAATCCAATTCCGAACGCTGCACCTATCAATGCCATTCCCTTGCCGCGTCCTTCGACTCCGGTGCAGTCGGCAATCACCGCTTGTGCGGTGGAGATTGTGGCACCCGCTATCCCGGCACCGATACGTGTGACGTACATCCAGATCAGCGGACTGAATCCAAGGATGAGTGCGTCGCGGCCTTGAGCCGACACATAGCCAAACAGCCCGTACGAGATTGCGGAACCTGCCAATCCCAGCAGAAGAATCGGGCGTCGTCCGATTCGATCTGACCAGATGCCCCAGATTGGCGCGAAGATAAATTGCATGGCAGAAAACGATGCCATGAGGATTCCGAGTTCCACACCGCTGGCGTTAAACATCGTTCCGTAACGCGGCAGCAGCGGCAGCACGATTCCGAAACCCAGCAGATCGATAAACACCGTCAGGAAGACGATGAACAGCGTTGCTTTGTTAACCGAAGACGCCGCAGGTTGCGTAGCGGGAGCAGCATTGGACACAGGGGATTCTTTCAGTAGGACGGCACACTAACCTTTCATGATCCACACGCAGCCCCAGGCCAGCAGTGGGAACAATACAAAGATCAGCAGCACGGCAATTAGATTTGAACGACGATTATCGGGCCAGCGTCCCATGAAATTTCTCAGCCTGTAATCTGTTCGTCAGTTTCCGGAACAGCATCGCTTGATGGGTCGAACCATTCATCCTTGAACACGATACGCTTTTTATATTTCATCGCCAGGTTCGCGGTGAGCGACATGATGGCGTCCGCCATGGCCACGCGGCCGTTGCATCGAAGTTTGTCTGGCCCCAGTTTGTTACTGACGCAGTAGCAGAAGTGTTCCATCTCTTCTTTGTAACCACGGCTGACTTTATCGCCCATGCCGGCCTGAGCCATCGCACCGGCCGCTGTTGGGGCAGCCGTGTTGTAACTGTCGAGAGCCGGTCCGCCACCTTTCGCGTTGTCGATGACCCACAGTCGCTGATCAAGACCGCCACCACTGGCAGGGCTTTGCTCTTTGTAAAGCAACGCCTCTTTTTCTTCTTTCATGATCAAGGTTCCACGACTGCCAAAGACAGTTTCGCCGTAGAATTCCTGACGGTTTGTGCTGATTGAAGAATAGGTCACGACAGCAATATCGTTCTTGTTCTGTTCGTAGGTCTTGCCAGGAAATTCCAGCGTCACGAAAATCTGATCGTCGATATCTCGATCGTCTTCCCATTTATCTTCCGGACCAACACCCTCCATGCCGTAAAAATTTTTGCCGCCAAAACCCTGCACGGCCAGCGGATGCTTCTTACCAAGAAAGATACTGGATGCGTCCATCTGATGGCTGCCAAGTTCTGCCATCAGACCGCCGCCCGTCTTGTTGTACAGACGCCAGTCGACAAGCTGCTGAGCACTGTCGTAGCCAAGTTCTTTGAGCTTACCGGATTTTTCGAGTTCCAGCAGACTGTCCTTTTCTGCTTTCGGCGTGTCTTCCCATTTGCGCCAACTGTCGCGGCCAGGGAAACTGTTGTTGCGGTGCCACTGAGCGCGAATAAATTTGATGTCGCCCAGCAGACCCTTTTTGATCAGATCGTTGGCGTTGTCATAGAGCACGCTGTAGTGACGTTGATGACCAACGGCCAGCAGCAGGCCCTTTTCTTCGGCCTTGCGAATCATCTGCTTACATTCAGTGATGTTGTGGGCCATCAACTTTTCAGTCAGCACGTGCAATCCAGCTTCCAGGCAGGCGATTGTAATCGGAGCGTGCTGGCTAAGCGGCACGGCGATGACAACCATCTCAAAGTCAACCTTGCCGTCGGCTCGTGCCTGCAGCAATTCAAGATGGCTGCCGAAGACCTGAACCTTCGCCGCTTTTTCCTGGCCTAGTTTTTTGACCAGACCGATGCGAGCTTCCGGGTGAGTGCCTTTGAACGTATCGTCGATGTTGGCTTTGCGAGGATCTGCGATGGCGACCAGTTCCATATAGTCCAACGGATGTTCGGTCATCAGCACGTTGGCTTCGTCACCGCAACCGATGAACGCCGCTTTGATCGGTGAGCCGTTCAGCTTTTCGTAGTTGAAATACATCGCGCCAATACCCACACTCACGGCGGCTGTCGCCTTCATCATGTCGCGGCGAGTCATGCCCACAACCTGGTTGAAGTTGTCTTTGCCGATCTGAGTCTGCTCAGGTGTGATTTCCATGTTAACTATCTCCACTTAACTTTGAGTTTGTTAGTATTTTGTGTTTGAGCGACTTGTTCCGAGGCTCCAGCCTCGGAACACACTGCTCCGGAGGCTCCTGCCTCCCCAGTCGTCGCAGGAGGCAGGAGCCTCCTGGCATTGCGTTCCAGGGCTCCAGCCCCGGAACGAGAATTAACGGCCACCCGAGAATTGATGGCCATTGATATTTATTTCTTAGCCGCAGCCTTAGCCAACTTCCTCTTCGCTAAAAATCCGGCCACCAATTTGTCGAGTCCAAACCAATAACCCGTCGGAACTGAAGACAGCGCAAGCAGGGCAAAAACTTCAATCAGGTTCTTGTTGACGATAAAACTGTGTTCAGGACCAGGTGCTTCCGGTACGCCTGGAAATGGCGGCATGGCAAGATAAAAACCAAGCACCATGAAGGCAGCAGAAAGTGCTGCAAACCTTGTGAACAATCCTATGATCAAGAGGATTCCAAGCCCCGCCAGGCCCGTGATCGTTAACAGGTCCACAATGCGAATGGGTGACAGTGGCGGAGCCAACCGGCCGCGTGACAACTGAGAAATATCGAGCAGATTCATCGCATCTTCATGCAACTCCTTGTTCATCGCCAGCAGCGGACCAGTCAGGTCCCGATCTTTCTCTCGCACGTCCGACCAGATGCGATTCAACTGATCCTGTTCGAACTGGATCTTCGCGGATGCCAGGCGATCTTCGTAACGTATCAACATTTCGTTGTAGAGCTGAATCTGGCCGATGCGACCTTCGATCAATCCCGCGTTGTCCGGATCTCCCAACAAATGTGCCCGCATACGTTCTTTGTAAGATAGTCGATTGGCACGGGAGAAAGCATCGTCCAACGCTTTGCGATATTGTTCATAGTCCGCACCTTCGCGACCGGCGACTTGATCTTCCAGCTTCGCTTTTTCGGTGGCAATCATGCGTCGCTGACCATCAATCTTCAACCGCTTTGCCGCAGCATCAAACAAGATCGTTTTGTCCAACTTGGCTGCTGCGAAATCGACGCCTTCTGGTAGCTTCGGCAAATCCAAAACCGCATCGTGGCTGCTGGCGCCATTGATCATATTCGTCAGACGATTTTTCTGGCCATCATTTAGACCATAGTGGCTGCTGAAGCGGCTGTTGAACGTATCCCAGCGAGCTGCCACGGCATCCGCATCCAGCCATGACTTGTCATCGGGATCTCCAGCCATGGCACGGAACAAATCACGAAACGGCCCTTGGGAGTTTTTCAGATAGCCATCGGAAGTCCATGGCGTCTGAGTTCCCTGGGTGTTAATTTTCCACATGCCCTCGTAGAGCAACTGCCAGCCGATTCCGACTCGCAGTACGACGAGCAGAATGACGGCGGCAAAAGAATATCGACGAATATCAACCACGGAAAAGAATCTCCGATTAGGTAGGGTGTGTGCAGCGACAGCAGAACACACCAGTGTTTAAATTATTCCCTTTGGTGCGTTTCGCTCCGCTTCACGCACCCTACGTTTGATCCACCTGGTCTTCGTCCCAGACGATCAGTTCTTGAGGAATGTTAACAACGGTGGGATGGACTTTGTTTCCCTTGTCGGGGAAGGGCAACAGGATAGCACCGACTTCTGGCCAATTCTCGCAACAGAGCCGAGCTTTTTCGACTCCCATAACGAAAAATGCCGTCGAGAGTGCATCTGCAAGGGCTGCTGAGGGTGCCAAAACCGTCACGGACAGCATTCCATCGACCGGCCAGCCCGTGCGCGGGTCCAGAATATGTCCGTAGCGTTTTCCTTCATGTCGGAAAAACTGAATGTTCGAACCGCTTGTGGCCATCGACTGATCGCAAAGCAGCACCGTTCCCAAGCGTTTTTCTGTGAACAGAGGATTTCCGATACCGACCGGCCAGCCCGGATGTCCGTTGTGTTCTCCCCGTCCGATGAGGCTGCTGTGCCCTCCATGCAGCAGAAAGGAACGCGGCCCGTGAGCATGTTTTCGCAGCCAATCCCGCGCTTCGTCCAGAGCGTAGCCTTTTCCAATGGCTCCGGGATCAAGCACAATACCCGGCTGACGAAAGCCGACGCTTTGCGATTTTGGCTGCAAATCAACATGTGATAACCCCGCATTATGCAATGCGACGTCGATTTCCGATTGCAGGGGAATTCTGTTTTCGCGGCGGCAAGTTCGCCAAAGTCGCGTCAAAGAACCCGTCGCCATATCAAACGCGCCGTCAGTTCGCAGATGGATCTCAAGGGCTTTTTGCAGCAGTTCAAAAAGCTCGCGCCGCACATGAACTTCCGTATCCCCAGCGGTGCGGTTTACGATCGATAATTCGCTGGAATCCCTGTAAATACTCAGCCAGCCTTCAATTGCACTGACGATTTCCAGAGCTTCCCCAGCCGCTTCAATTTGCTCGGCCGCTTCGATTTTTTCCGTGGAACGCGGATTCATGATCACGGAAAAGTCGCACGCCATCACTCGGGCAGAGAGCCGAACAGTCACGCCAGCAGACGGCTGAATTCGCGGTTTTGGCAGCGAAATTGCCTCATAATCACGTTTTTCCAACACCCTCACCGGATTCAGGGCCGAAAGCAGTTCTCGGCGAGAAGCGGAATTTGGAAGATCGGGCATCGGAATACGCTCAGAAACATGTATGTTCTGCAAAGTACGGCCATCGGGCTGCAAACTGCCAGGCGAAAGCCTGAACTCCAGCGAAAAGTCCAAATACTATAGACGAAAACGCCGTAACAACCATCAATTGTTGACAAGGTCTCATCCGTTCTAAAGTGAAGCAGTTCGAATTATGTCTCAGAAGCCAACATCCTCCAGGCCCCTTCCTCCACCAACGCGAGTGTCCAATGGAATTCCCTGGTGGCTGTGGCTGGTGATCGTGGGATTTGGATTTTTCGTCGGTGTGACGGTCATTAAGAAGGCGATTCCGGAAGATCCTAAGCTGATCGTCCAGCAAGGGCTCGACGCGCTTACCAAGGGCGATGTTGCTGTGGTAGAACGCAGCATTGAGCAACTGAAACAGTACCCCGAACATGCAGCCGACATGAAGCTCCTTGAAGGCATGATGTACATCGGCAAATCGAAGCCGCTGCTGGCGGTGCCCCTGTTGCAGGAAGCCGCAAATGATCCAAATTTGCGTATCAAAGCACTGACTCAATTGGGTTCCGCATTCACGCGATCACGCCAGCAAATGGAAGCAATTGAAGTCTTCGAAACAGTTCTCAAAGAAGACGAATCCGCCGACGATGCAAGGCTGAACCTGGCGTATTTGCACAAGGACATGATCAGTTGGGACACGGCAATTCAGCACCTTCTTGTCTTGAAAGAGCACGGCCACCAGTTAGGCGCGGTGCATCAGATGCTTGCTGACATCTATTTCGACATGGGAAAATTTGCGGACGCAGCAACGGAATACAAGGCCGCGATGGAAGCTGAACCGACCAGCCCAGCGAATTCTCAAAAAGCGACTCGACTTTTGAAATGCAGTATGGAAACCGGGGACTTTGAAGGCGTTGAGGAGTTCATTACCCTGGTGGATTCCGGGGGAATTCGTGACTCAGTCCGAGCACTCAAACTCGCTCAGCAGGGCGACACTGACGAGGCGTTGTCAACACTGGAACACTTGCTGCAAGAATCTCCCAACGATATGACTGCGAATCTTACCAACGCACAGATTTTGGCAGGACTGGACTCCAAAGAAAAAGCCATCGAAGCTTTGACAACCCTCCGCGAGCCTGCAAGTTATATGACACGCAGTCTTAAGATGTTCGAAGCGGTGGCGAAACTTGGTGCCACCGCAGAGAGACCAGAACTGGCCATCACTGCTCAAAAGAATGCTGATCAGTTGAGAGATCTTGAATCTCAGTTTACTGCAAAACTCAGCGAAGTTATCAAGACACGCGATGATGCCCAGTCTCGCATCGACCTTGGTGACCTTGCTGCTGCAACAGGAAATACCGAAGTCGCCCGCACGATGTACCTGGGAGCAACTTACATCGACAAATCCCTCGAAGCGAAGGTTGAGAAAAAAATTGAGGCTCTTTACCAGCCATTGCCTTTACTGGTGCCTTTAGCGCAACTGAACGGGGATGCGAACGCCGAACCGCCAGCGGTGGAGCCCGCCCCTGAAACCGGTTCCACTCCTGAAGCTGCGTCTACAGAAGAACCGAAGGATGCACCAAAAGAAGAGGCGAAAGACGAAGCCGCACCGGAAACAACGCCTGAGCCTGAAGCTGAAACACCTTCTGAACCAAAGACCGATGCGAACCCTGAACCAGCGCCGAAGGAATAGTCCCTGCAAAAAGTACGTCAGCCTTTCCAGGCTGACTTATTGTGCTTCATGTCAGGCTGGAAAGCCTGACGTACTTTTCATGATGTTATTCCGGGACGGTGACCAGGGGAGCTTCAGACGGTTTCTCTGAAGCCTTCTGCAGATCCTTCAGACTCAAGCCAGACTGCTGAAGAAAATACAGCCCCAGTATCGTTACCGGAATATACATGCTCATGTGATAATACACAGACGAACCGAAAACAAACGACGGGTCCGGTTTCAGTTGTTGAGCCCTCATGCTCACTTCAAAGCACATCTGAATCACACCGAAATACCCAGGCGTGGATGGAATCGTCACGCCGAATGCGGTGACGCCCGTGACGATCAATCCCGTTGCTGGTGTCACATCAATATGGAAGGCCCACAAAGCCACATATGCAATCAGACCGTTCAGCAACCATTGCAGCAGTGACGTCACAACAACCAAAGCGACAACTTTGCCGCTCTTGAGTGCCATCAAACCATCGCCGCCTTTACGCAGCATGCCGACGAGACCAGTAGACAACTTCGCGGGCAGAAATGGACAGAGCGACAAGACCCAGCCCACCATGCCAATAAAGTGCTCTGTCCAAACCAGATAGATCACAACCGCAAACACAACACCACTCGCGGCAGCACCCAGCAACATGGCATAATGGCGATAGTGATCAGGCAGATCATCGGTGAATGCCAGCCCTATCCCGAACAGAGTCAGAATCGACAACACGTCGAAGATTCTTTCCAGAATGACTGTTGATAACACCGTGCTCGCTGGCACGCCATGTTTTTGCCGCACGAAGAAGACTCGAATGAATTCACCAAGATGAGCCGGCAACAAATTGTTCGCGGCGAAACCAATTAACATCGGTGAAAACAATTGCCTGATTGTCAGCGGAGCTACCGGTGCCAACAGTAACTGCCAGCGCCATGTCTTTAGCCAGTAAAAGCCAAACAGCAATGCCAGCATGATTGGCAGAGTCCAATAGTTGGCGTTTGCAAAACCTGCCTTCAACGATTCCGTGTCTGTACCACGCAGCGACCACGCGAAACATCCGATCGAAACGACGATCCCCAGCATTAGAAAAAAGGCACGTTTCATGAATTGCTGACCGAGGACTTTCGTGACGTGTCTAAGGACGATTGGTGCAGATGGTAGAGTAAGGAGACCTTGGTGAGCGGAGGGTGTTAGCCCTCCGGTACATTTAAGGACGACTAGTAAAGTTGGGAGGAGCCTCGCCCTCCCGAGAATCAACTTTCAATTCGCTCCGAATGAAATCCGAGACTGCACACTTTCGGAAACATAGATGGTTTGCAAATGTGTGTGAAGTCCGACTTGTGAAACCGGTTGCGGCTGCAAAGCAGCAAATCATAAAAAAAGGCTTGCTGTGTTCATTCAGATGAATGATCACAGCAAGCCGTTATGTCTCACTTCTGACCGCGCGAAGGATATTCAGACGCGAGATCCTGCTGTTTCCGGCTGCAACGCTCCGATAAGAATTTCGTTCAATTCCTGAGCCGTCATGCCCTCCGGAAGATCCCAATCTGCTTTTGCCATTTCGGCAGTGTGCCCCAACTGCAACAGTTCCGCGACGGCGGAATTCTTGATGTGCAGGATTGGAGCCGCGTCACTTGGCAACCCTCGTACGACGGATTGAATTCCATTTCTGCAGACGTTCAAAGTCAATTGGCAACCGCCAGGTCCCACGACGTCCAGACCAATCGATGTCACTCGACCTTCGCCATTCGCGTTCGTCAATGATGACAATTGATCCTCAGACCAGAACGATACGGCCTCGGAGTCCATGCGACGTTTGCCCCAACGATCTTCGTTGCCGTATTCGATATAGCGACTCATTACAGTGCGATCAAAGTCCGGGCATACGATGTCACTGGTGAAGCGCTTTAGATTTGACAGATCGAAGGTATTGTCGCTGCGTTCGTATGGAGCATACGTTTCCGCGTTTTCCCAATACATGCGTTCGAACATCCATTGATCTTCGTTTTCTTCACGGCTGATATCAGGTGGTTCCATCTCGCCATGACCACAAAACGTCGCACCGGTTGATTGGAAGCATTTGCCGCAGTGTTCAATGATTTCGCGGGATGAAATTGGATTTTCCGGAGCGATATGATACGTCAATCCGCGAGCTTCCGGCGTTTCGAACAGGCGACACATCACAGCCGAAACCCATTCCACCGGAATGATGTTGCGGCGTTCGTCGCCCGTCATTCGCATACGAATCGGTGTGTATCGTTTGCCGTCTGGCCCGACAGGTAGTGTTGGTATCATCAATGCCATTAAACGCAGATACAGGTAGATGCCGTGGTACGTATTTGTGTAACCGGTGCGCGAATCTCCTGCGATCACGGCTGGGCGATAGACGGTCA
>JBDNFT010001138.1:0-1850 GCA_041689695.1 Planctomycetaceae bacterium
ACCCCGGGTGTCGTTCGGAATACTGATGCTATCAACAACACTGTGGTACGTCTGCACGAATGGCTCGGATCAGATGTCGATCCAGCGATTCCTTTCGACGCGCGATGCATCGGCAGCTCGCAAGACATTGTTCGTTTCGCAGGTCACAGATGTATCGGTATCGTTGCTGTTGGGGCTGACGGGCATCGCAGTCATGGGCTTTTACCAAGCCCATCCTCCCGAACTCGCCGCCGGCCAGTCGCTGCATTTGATCGGCGATCGGCTCTTTCCGAAGTTCATCATGACACAGATGCCGGCGGGGTTGTCGGGGCTGGTGCTGGCCGCGATTCTCTGCGCGGCTCTGTCGAGCCTCTCGTCGGGCGTGAACTCGGCGTGTGCCGTCCTTGAAAAAGATTTTCTGTCGAGGCGGCCAGGTTACTCGTCTTCAGACACGGCGACGGTATCGCGTTTGAAATGGCTGACCTGGCTGGTGGCCCTGGTCGCCGTCGCGCTCAGCATGCTGAATCTGCTGTTCGTCGGGAACCTCGTCGAACGTTGCTTCAAGCTGATCAATCTGCTGACCGCTCCGCTGTTTGTGCTGTTTTTTCTGGCGATGTTCGTACGCTGGGCCAACGCATTCGGCGCATGGCTGGGCTTGCTGGCGAGCATCGCGACCGCCGTGTCCATCGCGTACTCGAAAGAACTGAGCCTGCCGCTGACCATCAGCTTTGTGTGGATCATCCCCTGCTCGCTGCTCGTAGGAATCACGGTCGGATCTGTCGCCAGTGGCCTCACCGGACGAATTCGATTGGAGTCAAGTCGATGAAACAACTTTACATCAATGGCGTCTGGACCAACGGAGCTGGTCACAGGACATGGGCTGTGACCAATCCGGCAACGGGAGAGCATTTGGAGGATGTCGCCGTTGCTTCCGCAGAGGACGTTGACCGCGCCGTTCGTGCGGCGCGCCGGGCATTCGATGACGGTCCGTGGCCAAGGCTTGATCCGTTGGCTCGCGGCCGAATGCTGCAACAACTCGCCCAACAGATTCGAGTACGGCTCGAAGATTTTGCGATGATCGATACACTCAACGTCGGCAAGCCGATTCGCGATACGCGAGGATTCGATGTCCCGTGTGCGGCCGATCTGTTTGAAAGCTACGCGGGACTGCCGGATAAGATCGCGGGCAAGTGTTATGGCACGCTTCCGGACAATGTCACGATGCAGTTTCGGGAGCCGATGGGCGTGATCGCGGCCATCGTGCCGTGGAACTTTCCGCTCACGAATGTCGCCATCAAGCTGGCGCCTGTTCTGGCGTGCGGCAATACGGTCGTACTGAAACCGTCCGAAGTCTCACCGTTGTCCGCGTTGATGCTGGCGGAATTGGCTCACGAGATCGGATTCCCGCCGGGGGTTATCAACGTCGTACATGGGACGGGAGCGGAAACCGGGACGGCCCTTGTGCGACATCCAGGCATCGACAAAATCACGTTCACCGGCCGTCATCAAACCGGCATGCAGATGCTGGAGGCCGCCAAAGTTGGAATGAAAGGCGTGTTGCTGGAATTAGGTGGAAAATCGGCGAGTTTGGTTTTCCCGGACGCACCACTCGACCACGTTGTGAACGGAGTCATCACGGGGATCTTCTATAACCTGGGGCAAGTCTGCGTCGCTGGCTCTCGGCTGTTGGTTCATGAAAGCCAGCATGACGAACTTCTGGATCGGATTGTGGCCAAAGTGAAGATGCTCCGGCAAGGCGACCCCACCGACTCAAAGAATCATCTTGGCTGCCTCGCCACGCCGCAACACTGCGCGACCGTGCGTCGCTACGTGGAGCAGGCCCAGCAGGAAGGGGCACGCTGTGTGTTGAC
>JBDNFT010001139.1:0-4343 GCA_041689695.1 Planctomycetaceae bacterium
ACGCGCGTGTACGATTGTCAGCCACGCTTCATCGAGCGAGGATTGTCAGCACCAACAATCCGGCGGAAGCATTCAGTGCCCTGAGTGCCGACCCTGTTCGAAACGAGTTTCGCGAACAAATTGCCTTCTGGCAGGGATATATGCAGTTTGCTCATCGAGCCGGTCAGGATGCGGCTGCTCACGACGCCATGGAGCAGATCCTGCGACTGGAGGACGGGCTTTCGGACGATCAGAAAAGTCTCTGGCCTGTTGAAATTGAAGAGTTGAAAGAAATGTTGCTGGCTCGTGGCACGTTCATGCGAGAACTTCGCCGGATGGTCGCGTCAAGCCGCTGTACGATGAGCTTTCTTGCCATGGAAGAGAACCGACCGCTCGTCCAGGAGATGATTCACCGATCTCAACCCATGATTGTTCCTGAGACGGAGGAGCATCATGGAAGATTTGTCACGTATGCATCCAACGGCATCGTTTTCTTCCCTGGACGCAGTGGATTCTATGAGCCTCAGGATTTGAAGTGTGCGCCGCCGGACAGCAACATCGTGATCGATCCGACGTCGATTGTGACTCTTCACAGACTAGGGCTTCTGCAGACAGCTCTGGCGAGATTTTCACAGGTCCGAGTCCCGGCACATCTGATTTCAAAGTTTATTGACGTCGTAGAAAAACTCGAACCGCATCAGCGTTCCAGTCGAGAGGCGACGATCGAAGCAGAACGTCTGCTGATTGCAGCGCAGATCGCCACGACCACGGCCTCGTTAAATTCGTGGATTGTTGAATTCGATGGAGAGTCGAGCTCGGGCAGGGTCGGCATTCGACACGTCATTGACTGGCTCAACCAGAACGGCCATCTTGGCGAAGACGCTTACAAACAGCTACAGCCTTTGCATTTCGACACCTCCGGAACCGTACACCAACTAACAGCAGCAATCGCGGCAGGACCTGTTGGTGCGACTTCTCTGGCATTGACAACACTGGCAAGGCACCAGCTTCTGGAGACGTTCGTGGCCAGAGCGACCATCGTGGTGTCTGAGGAGACTCGACAGGAAATCTCTCAGGCCGCAAAGTCTTATCGTGAGTTTGAAGGCCTGCGTCTGGAATACGAACGCATGATCGAGCAATTGCGTGCGGCACCGAACGTCGTGTTCGACGGATTCACCGCGCTGGCTTCGGACGGGGACTCTCGTGAGGATGAGATCAATCGCCGTTTGGAAGAGGCCGCACTCTCTGTGCGACTGGCGAAGGAACACGCCGAAAATCTGCTGGTTGACGATCGGGTTTGTCAGCAAATGCTGGCTCACGAACGCGGGGCCGTTCCACTGACAACATTTTCGTGCTGGCATCTTGTCGAAGCGTTGTACGACGAGAAACAAATCACAATGCCGCAATTGGCTGCGGCATGCGTCAAGCTGATGCAATGGCGATATCGGTTCTTCATTCCCCGAGCCGATGTGCTGCTCTACTTTGCCCACCAATATCGAGCCTCATGCCCGGGCCAGCCACTGCGAGATGTGGCGATGTACATGATGGACTGCTTTGCAGATTCCGGATTGCCATGTGGATTGGAACCAACGTCGCCGCCATTCACTCTCTCGGCTCGACTGTTTCACCGCTGGATGACAATTTCTGTCGACTTCATCGTAGGCGTCTGGAGATCGACGGGGTTCTCACTGGATCAGAAGAAGCAGTTTGTTTCATGGGCATTGACGAATGTGGCACCTGTGCCTGCGGCACATGCAGCTCCTCAGGAACAGACAGGACTGGCTCATGTTGGACGACAGTTGATCCTCAGCTCGGTGCTAGTACGTCTCCCTGCAAATCCAATTGCTGATTGTCCCTCCGCTGTACTTCTGGAGCTCATTCGAGAAACGCTCTCCATATCCGAGTTGGAGTACTTCCGCACTCTTGGGACGACGCTGACCAATATGCTGTCCGATCAGGATGAGGCCGACGATGCGAAGACACGTGGCCTTGCTGCGTTTTTACAGCGAATGGCAGAACATGCGGTCGGAGCAGATAATGGTTCAGCGGGAGCCGAATTTCATGTAAGCCACTTCGGGATTGGACTGCTGATGTCGGTTGGCTCCTTTGACGGGAATGAGCCAAACATCCCATGCGAATTTTCTGAAGAACAGTTAGCGGCGATTGCATCTAAAGAACACATTCTGCACAAAAGTGATCATGGCACCGGTCCATTGTGCTTTGTTTGGAAGTCGCTGGATAAAGAATCCGTGGAAACGGTAGATGTTGCGACGCGGCTGGGACATGCGTTGGGAACAGTGCGGGAGGCGGCTTGTGATTACTTCAGGGCTCTTTCATCGCATGCTGGTTCTCTGCTGTCCGAGTTTTCAAACAAGTTGTTTGTGGAGTTGGAACCAAGGATCCGATCGAGTGATGCTGCTCAATGGTATCCGGCGGCAACTGCCGCGATCGATACGTTTGAGCGTGACTTTCTGCTGAACCTGGCGGGATTCGCGCAGAGTCTTCCGCTGCCAGCGGATTTGCAACGAGTACGCAATACTTTCGCCAATCGAGTCTTTAACCCGCCTGAACATCCCGCCAAGCATATCGCTCGCGAAAATTTTGATGACCTGGCGTCAGCTGAAGTCTGGCAGAAACGAGTTGAATCCTGCGTTGTCGCAGATGACTTGAAGCAATCAATCTGGAACCACCTTCAGAGATTCTAGCACCTGCCGCTCGATGGTGAGTATTCATTGGCGGCGATGGTACACCGGGACTTTTCAGCTTCGGCTGCAGCGCAAAAGCTGCTTGAGTTGGCTGAAAGCAATCATCCACTGGAGCAATTTCAGGGCTGCAAAGCTCTGTGCCAACTGTGGCCGGAGTTGAGCTCTGCGCAGAGAACTAACGCTGTTGCACGCATCGGAGAATTCCTTTCACTGATGTTTGACGAGCCGACCAATGTCGAAGGACATCTCTGGCAATGTCGCAGATTGTTGGTTCGCCATTACCTCTATCAGTGTGAACTCTACGAACCGGGCTGGCCGCCAGATGCCATCACTGCGCTGGCGTGGAAACTTGCCGACATGGTGATGGAAGTGATCACGCTGCGCGCCGGCACCTATGAAGAGCCGATTCCGTACATCCAGAGAATCTGCGAAGAAGTCATCCTGCCTATGACGCAACGGCGCGAGCTTGTCGCACGGCTCATTCGTCGTCCATCTCGGCAAACTCTGTACAGACTGGCGTCCCTTGATGAGAACTTCGGCTCGCCTTTTGGTATTGGTCTGCTCTGCGAAATCGAACCAGCGATCCCGCAACTGTTGGAAAGCAGCGTTGCGAGCCCCGTCCTGACGCGTGCCGTTGCAAAACTGATCATTGCTAACGGTCCGTTCTTGCCGGCTCCGCAAAGTGTTCTCTTCCGATCAGCCAGTGACCAGTGGAGTCACCTTGTGGAAACGTGGCTCCAGAATGACAAAGCCCCGGATCAAGAGGCTTTATCGGAATGTGTGAAGCAGTCCAGGGAATTCGTCGACCCTGAAAGACTTACCGAAGCTATCCGTATCCTCCCAGAGGCTGACAAGCCGACTAGGGTTGCAATCCTCTATCAGGTGGATCGCCTTGCAACACTCGAACAACTTCCTCACGATCCGCTGTGGAAGGCAATGTCCGACGAGGCATATCAGAAGTCGATGCTCGCATCATTCGATCTCCAGGACCTGAAGCTTGCGATCAACGCCATCGTCACTGTCCAGCAATCACAATCGCCCGAATGGTCGTGGCAGTTGCCGTATGCGTTCCTGAATGCCTTGAAGCTAACAACCACACCGGAATTGGCGGAGGTGTTTGTGGCGGGACTTCTGGCATCGACCTGTCGCCGACAAGCCTATTCTGTCTTGACACGAATCAACGCTGCGGAGTTTTCGCCAATTGTCGTCAATAAACTCCGTCTTTACGTTGATGCAATTCGGTGGCCGGAAAAAGCACTTCCCAGCTACGCTCGTGTGCTCATTCGACAAATCGCATTGCGGGCATTACGGTAGCCCTTGCCGGGGTCGGACAGTTTACTGCAGCGAGCACACGTCATCAGTGATCGGCAGTTTCGCCAATTTCCGTTCAGGATCGGGTTGTTTCATTAGATTGTTCGGACGCATTGTGAGCTTGTGGACGGACTGACTTTGCGGACCGCTTGATTGCACCATACCCAAAGTAGAACAAGAACCAAAAAACACGGGAACGTCTAAAGAGGGATACTAAAAATGGCACCTTATGCATTTGATGGCATTCGGAATTATTTTTCAGGATGTTTAAACAGTTGTTGGGCTGCCGTCATCTGTTGAGTACCAAACAGAACGGCGTCGAGATTCAGACGTATCTTGCGATCATCG
>JBDNFT010001140.1:0-6986 GCA_041689695.1 Planctomycetaceae bacterium
ATCTGAACAACAAATTGAGTGATCTGCGAACAGTCCCGTCCGATGGACGGAGCAATGTTCGGATGGACTTTGCTGAGCTTCTTTCGGAGCTTTTCACGGGATTCCGGCGTTCCCTCCAGCCACGAAATATTTCCTAGCTTCGGCCACCCGATGGCCGCACATCCTCGTTCTTTCATCATTGGCCAAAAGTCGTCGGTATCGTTCGTCGTGCCGACACGCCAATAAAGATGCTTTGTCCCAAAGAAGGAGTTCAGCACAGAATCAAGAGTCGTAATAGGCAGCCCCGCCTCGTTCGAAGCTGCGATGAATCGACCGGCACAGATGTATCGACCGTTGCCCTCCGGCGGCAACTGGAGCAGCTTCAGGAGGATATACTGCTGCCAATCCGGACTGTGATAGTCGTCCAGCTTGTCTGGGAACAGCAGGCTGAAATACTTGTGCCCCCAGGCGAGCCGACTCACGTCCGGGGCCAGTTCATCCATCTGGTCCTGCAACTCCGCGTATTGTTCGTCGGTGGCATTTTGAGGAAGCGCCTCAAGAAGCTTTATGCCCTGAAGTAATTGATCTCGATGAGTTCGAGCCACCTCAATGGCTTCAGTGACCGTGATGTCAACGGGCTTGTTTCCTTGCACGCTTCCCTTTTGCCAGGTTCCCGTTTCTTTGCGACGGAATATGCGAAATTTCAGCGCGCTGCCGCCTGCAATACTCCCGAATTGCCGACTGTTGAATTCCTCATCGTTCTTGAATTCGATCCAATAAACCAGGCTGTCTCTGTTCCCGTGATCGTGCATCAGAGTAAGAAGTGCTTCTCCGTCCATTCCTGCGAGCACTGAAGGCCCGAAACGCTGACGAAAAAGGGCATACTCTTTGTCAGTCTGCGCCGCAGTTGGAAGCTTTCCAGCATCCAGCAACTCCTGATAGCGATCTCGAATTTGTTTTACCCGCGCCGCGTCCAGCATAGGGATCCGCTCATCGCGGGCAACCCGCTTCGCCTGGCTCAAAGTAGTGCCATCCGCAAGTTTCCATTCGATCCAACCATTGGCTGTTCGTCCCAGAACCGCAGCAGCAGCTCCACTTGGGGAATCGAAGACATGGTCTTCGATAAACAGCAACGTCTTGCCCTCGTCCTTTAAGATTCCTTCCGACAGCAATCGCTGCCGAATCCGAGTAACAGTTTCCGCCGTCGAGGGTGCTACTTCCTTCCTGGCCACAGCACCTGCTCGAACGAGAAAACCGTTCTCCTTCATTATCCCGACGGCACTTGCGTCCGGACCATTGAGTTCAAATTGTTCTTCCGAGTTTTCTGCCACGGCGGCGCACCAGTCTAAAAAATGGCTCAAATTGCTTGTCATCGCAGGCTGAAAACCACGGGATCTGGCGACTGTCCGGATTTGGCGGGACGAGTGTCGCACAAATGACCTGATTTTCCAGCCCGCAGATTTCATATCGGGCAGGGGTGATTGTATCCTCTGGTTCGAGTTTTTCCGGGTGAGCCCGGTACTGTTTTGGAAATGGAACAAACGGATGTCGACGACACTGAAGAAGCAGTCGCCAATCGCGCCATCGGTGCTTGACGCCATTCTCGTCAGGCAGATTGTTGTCGGCTGGGCGGGAGAAGCCGGTGAAGAGAAGCGGATGGGCTGGTGGCGAACTGATCTCGTCAGTGAATTCGGCGGGGAAGACCTGTTCAAAAGGCTCCTGCCCACCACTTGGTCATGGGCTGTCTTGCAGGGTGTTCGAGAAGCGGCGTCTCGACTCGATGCGGAGTTACGCGCTCAGTCACATGATGCTGACGAACTGATCACGCTGTTCAGCTTTGGGTTTTCCATCGACGAGCGACTGGAAGATCGGTTCCAGCACCATAAGCTCAGCGGTGAGACCCCGGCTGTCGCATTGCCCGGCTTGGCATCTGTCGTCTCAGAGCCCTGGAATCGCGAATCCTTTGAAGACTGGGCGAAAGGCCACGGTAAAGTGACGGTAGAAAAACTGCCGGTGGGCCGCCGTTTGCGAGGCGATGTGCCTGAGTCCCTTGAACTGTTGGCAAAGAATCTTGTTGCCGGACTTGCTCCACTGTCGAACGAATATCCGATGCCGCACTATCGGAGGTCGCGGTGACAGGTTCAGCAACCGAAGTGACAAAATTCCATACTCGCCTGTTAAAGTGCGATCTCGCCATTGATGAATGTCGTGCGTATTGGCAACGGGCGTCCTCAGGTGAACAGACTCCAAGACCAGAAACTGCTTTTTCTGAATACTGGTTTGGCGCACGAAGTCTGCCACGAGTTCGCATGCTGTTGGCCACATTGCGTGAGAGATTTGGTGCTTGGCCGCAGGCTCTGCGAGTGCTTGCGGGTTGGCAATCAATGTCTCCCTTTGCAAGACGTCTGATCTGTCACTGGCACCTGCAATTGGCCGATCCTCTTTACCGAAAGTTCACAGGCGAGTTTCTGTTACAGCGTCGAATCGAAGGAAAGCCGGAGATCCGTCGCACCATCGTCGTTCAGTGGATTGACCAGATCTGCCCGAACCGTTGGCAGATCTCCACACGCATTCAGTTTGCCCGTAAATTGATCCATTCTGCGGAACAGGCAGGGTTGCTCACAACCAAAGACGATCACGCAGAACTTCAAGCAGTGCGAGTGGACGACATCTGCCTGGCTTATCTGATGTATCTGCTTCGAACCACTCAGTTCAGCGGTACGCTGATGCAGAATCCTTACGTGGCGTCACTTAGCCTCGATCCTGATGACATCGTGGCGCGCCTGCGTCGAATTCCAGCGATTCGACTGCAACGGCAAGGTGGGCTGATAGAATTCAATTGGCAGTTCGATTCTCTTGAAGATTGGGCCATCGCAGCTGGCATTCTCACCCCATCATCAGCCGTAACGGGAGAAGTCGCATGAGCCGTGGCCTCTTCGAAGAGAGTAAACTGCAGCAGGCAATCAATGACCTTCGCGCGGACCTGATCCGAGACGGCGGTCCTCAGATCAGCACGATGCGCAATTATCGATTTGCCATCCTGCAATACGAACCGGAAGAAGAATTTGCCCTGCGCGCCGAGGTTCGCAAACTGGGAACCTCATTGATCAGTAACGGCTGGGTCGTCCTGACAATCGATCTGCAAAAGCTGATGCTGGATCGCATTCGACGCGAAGGCGACCAATTTGCATCCAGACTGATCACGCTGGAAAAACGGCTTGATCGAAGTCGGGGCCTGCCCATGCTATCAGAAAAAATTAGTCACCTGATCGATGGCCCCGATGGAATCGCTGGAGAATGCAGCCGCATTATTCAGCAGCATGCCCTCGAGAATCCAGACCAGGTTGATCGAACGGTCGCATTGATCGCACGTGCTGGAGCCTTGTATCCCTTCTATCGTTCTTCGGCATTGCTGAGGCATCTGGATGGAAAGACATCCAACGTGCCTGTCGTGCTGTTTTATCCCGGCAAGCGTCAAGGACTGACCGGCCTGTCGTTCATGGGGCTCCTGGATCCCGACAACGACTATCGACCACGAATTTACCCAGACTGACTCTTGAACGACCGACTAATCAGTGTGCCGTCCCTATGCAAATCAAATCCCTGTTTGAATCCAACGTCACTCGCGACATTCCGCCAGTTGTGTACTTTCACGAACAAAGTCCGGCAAAGCTCGCGGATGAAGTGAATGAGTACATCGTGACGGGCGGCTGGCCAGCTGAGCATCCGAATAAGAAGCGAGTTCCCAACGGCATCCATGAAGGATACGTCAGCCTGCTCAAGGCGATCGTCACCGAACTGAAGAAGCCACACGGACCCGATCTGCCTAACATCTGGATCTCGGGTTTCTACGGCTCCGGCAAATCCAGCTTCGCCAAACTGCTGGGTATGGCATTGGACGGCGTGTCACTTCCCGACGGATCGTCTCTGTCAGAAATCTGGCTGAACCGTAACACATCGCCGCTTCGGCAACAGATGCTGGATGCATGGAAAACGCTGCGATCCGCCATCGACCCGATCGCCGTAGTCTTCGATGTGGGCGGAGCCGCCAAAGACAACGAACATGTTCATGCAACGGTCATCCGTCAGGTCCAGGCTCGACTGGGCTACTGTGCCACAGATGCCAACGTCGCCGACGCGGAACTTGACGTCGAACGTAAAGGCGACTGGCAGCGATTTCTGACAACCGCCAATGAAGCGCTGGGGGCTCCGTGGAGCGAACGGGTTCAGGATCCTTTCGCTGAAGATCACTTCTCGCTGGTGATGCACCGGATGTACCCAGATCTTTTCATTGATCCGATGAGCTGGTTCACCAGTCGAGCCGGAACGCATCGTCGCAACGAAAGTCCGTCCGACGCCGTCGATGCCATTCGCGACATGATCAAGTTTCGCAAGCCGGGCACTACGCTGTTTCTGGTGATCGACGAAGTGTCCCAGTACATTGTGTGGAACAAAGATCGCATCGATCGTCTGCGAGCCTTCGCAACAGAACTCGGCACGCAGCTCAAAGGCAGAGCCTGGCTCATCGCCATTGGGCAACAGCAGATTGATCAGGGAGCCGATGATACGTTTCTTGTCTGGCTGAAAGACCGCTTCCCAGAAAAGCTGCGAGTCCACCTGGCTCCCACCAACATCCGTGACGTCGTTCATAAACGCCTGTTGAAAAAGAACAAGCCGGGCGAAGATCTTCTGGCATCGCTGTTCGAAAAGCACCGTCCGGATCTGAAGCTCTACGCTTACGGCTGTGAACATGTCTCAGCCGAGGAATTCGTCGACGTCTATCCGATGGTGCCCGGCCAGATCGACATGCTGCTGCAAATCACCAGCGCTCTGCGAACTCGCTCTGGACGTTCTCAAGGCGATGATCAGGCCATCCGAGGACTGCTGCAGTTGCTGGGTGAGTTATTTCGTGCCCAAAATCTGGCCGAGCTGGAAGTGTTGTCATTGGTGACTCTGGATCAAGTCTATGACGTCCAGCAGTCCGCTCTGGACAGCGACGTTCAGAACAGCATGGCACGGGTGATGGAACAATGTCGACATGATTCCAATGGGCTGCTGCTGCGAGTCGCTAAAGCAGTGGCGATGCTGGAACTGATTCAGGAAACAGAACCCACGACGGCGAAACTGGTCGCTCAGTGCCTTTACGATCGGATGGATCGTGGCAATCAGGTTGACACTGTCACGGAAGCACTGGAGGAACTGCGGCGACGCAATCTGTTGGGTTACTCGGAAAAGCAGGGCTACAAAGTCCAGTCATCGACCGGCGAGGAATGGGAACGTGAACGCCGCGAGATCTCTGTCTCGCGTGATGAACGTTGCACACTCATCACGGAGTCCCTGAAGCACTTGCTCGCCGATCCTGAACGGCCAAAACTGAAAGGCCGTCCGTTTCAATGGGCCGGAAACTTCTCCGACGATCGACGAATTCAGGATGTTCGACTGCTGGACCCTCGGGATGATGCCGTCGTGCGAGTCGACTTTCGCTTTCTGACGAAAAGTGAACGTGCCGAGCCCATCTGGATCAGACAAAGCGACGAAGCCTTTTTTAAAGACCGCATCGTCTGGGTCAGTGGCGACAACGAAACCGCCGAAGAAGCGGCCCGTGAATTGGCTCAATCGAAAGGCATGGTCGAGAAGTATTGCCTGCGAAGGGAATCCATGCTCAAACCGAAACAGTTGCTGCATCAGGACGAAGAGCATCGCTGTGAAGAGCTGCTCGAAAAGCTGCAGTCAGCAGTTGCCGAAGCCTGGGCTTCTGGTGTCATTTACTTCCGAGGAGCCGTCATTGAAAACCGCGACAAAACAAAGTCGTTCTCAAAACGACTCGTCACTGCAGCGGTCGAAGTGCTGCCGAAACTGTTTCATGCTTTCGACGCCACTCAGCTGACACTGTCCGAATGGATGCCCTTGCTCGACAAGGATCTGACCGGTCCGTCACCCAAGCTACTGGCAAATGAACTGGGAATCCTGGAACTGGACGGCGGAAAGTACGTCGCCTCCTGTGCCGGCAGTATTCCGCAACGCATCCTGACGCAAATTGAAAGCGACCAGGGATTGTCGGGCGGCAATCTGATGTCCGTCTTTTGTGGGCCGCCCTATGCCTATGCTCCCGATGTTGTGAAGGCGAGCGTCGCCGGCCTGCTGCGAGGCAACAAGATCAAGATTCAGACCGACGCCGGTCTGGACATTCAAGCGACGCGCGACGCAGGGGCCCGCGATGTCTTCGACAAGGACCGCGAGTTCCGCAAAGCCAGTATTTTTCCGATGGGGGAAAGCGAAATCCCGCCCACGGATCGGGCCAGGATCTGCAAGTTCTTCGAAGAACAGTTGGCGGAAAAGCTGGACCGCGAAAATGCGGAGATCGCCGACGCTGTCATGCGGCGATTTCCCGACGTGGCTCGCAGGCTGAGAGAAACGCTGGCGCAACATGATCAGTTGCCGGATCGTAAGGAGCAACCCGCTCCTCTGGCCAAACTTCAGGAGGCTCTGGAACGTTGCCTTCGCAATATCCGGGAAACGATTCCCACAGTCCGTGCGGTTAAGAAAGACCTGGAAGCACTGAGAGATGGGGTCAAGCTGCTGAATGTCCTGCATGCCGAACTGACACCGGAGTCCGTGCAGAGCGTGCGGCAGGCCGCGTCCGTTCGGGATCATGAACTGGCTCAACTGCAGCTTTCGGACGCATTGCCAGGCGATCGAAAAGAAACTGCCGATCTGATTACGTCGCACCTGGAAGGCAATCGCCCATGGCGAGAAATCAGTGTCCTTCAACAATCACTGCAGGACATCCGCGAATCCTATCAGACAGAACGCAGTCGAATCCTGCAGTGGCAGGGCCAGCAGATTGAAGCCGCCGGGAAACGCATTCGACAGCGCGATGGTTTCAGCACACTCACCTCAGAGAAGTCTCACGGCCTGCTGAAAATCCTGGAGGGTGCCGCAGACAACACGACGCCGACGGCGATCGCCCCGAGCTTGTCACAGCTTCAGGACCCATTCACGCTGCG
>JBDNFT010001141.1:0-2193 GCA_041689695.1 Planctomycetaceae bacterium
GAATTCTGTTCATCCAGATAAAAGCTGGTGAAATTCAAGACGATGTCGCTCACGGGCACGTTGCCCGCGATATCCGAAATGAACCCAGCCTGGGCCGTGAACTGGTAGTTGCCTTCCGTGAGCGGCTGCGATGGATAGATCACAATGCGGCGGCTCGACAAAGCTTCAAAGCGGTCGATTGTGACTGGCGAGTCATCGCCACCACCGAGAACGAAGTTCGCACCCAGATTCATAAGTGTGAAACCAGACGATGCCAACTGGGCGACATCAATCGGAGTATCAAACCGAAGTGTGATTGCATTGACTCGAAAACCGGCACTTCCATTGGCGGGATTTGAACCACTTAACTGAGGCGGGGTAATGTCCTGCGTCAATGAGTACGTCAGAACGTCCGAAAGTCCGATATTCCCGCCCGTATCAGTGGCTCGAACCTGAAACCTGACGTCCGTAACGCCGGAATTCAATGCAGGCGTAATTGCCGAAAGATCGAACGGAGCGGAAACGTCATTCGCGACCACAACACCATTTATCAGCAATTCAACATCACGCACCTGAACATCGTCGGTGACGGCAACACGAATTGGGACGATACTTCCTTCCTGAACAGTGCTGCCAGAAGGTCCAGTTGCGGTGACAGTGGGTGCGAGTCCCATATTGTCGAACGGAACATAGTTGACAACGACGAGGCCACCGCTGCCATTTGCGATGTAGCCAATGCCAGAGGCGATTGCGAGATTCTGAGGTGCCGCGGTCAGGTTGAATCTTGTAAGGAAGCTATCCGTGTTTTCTGGATCCTGCAGGTTCATAACCTGAATCATGTGCTGCCCATTGGGCGAACCCACAACCAGCCCAAGCCCTGAACCATTCGCCAGGACAGCGGTTCCCGGCCCAACGAATGGACTTACAACATCGGAACCACTGATAAGCAAAGGAATTGCGGGATCACTGACATCGACCGTCGCGAATCCACCTCGATCGTAGCTTGTGATTGCAGCTGCGTACAAGACGCCGTTCGACACCGAAATCTGGCCCGCCCCCTGTGGCAATACAAGGTCGCTGAGTTTTTCGATACTGGTCGGACTCACTCGCAGCACGTGCAATTTACTGTTTGCATCCATCGCATACAAAATATCGCCATCGTGCGTCAGTCCGGTAATGTCTCCGCTTGCCGGCAAGACGAGCGTTGCCATCAGGTCCCCAGAAAGCGGGTCGTAACCTTGGATTCGATTTCCTGCTGCGGCGTAGACGATTCCGTCAATCAGTTCGACTTGCGTGGCAGCGACCGCAACGGTTCGCAGTCGTCTCGGAGACGACGGATTGGCCACATCAACAAAATGGAGCCCTTCAGCACCGGCGGCCACGACAGCGACTGAAACCAACGAATCAACCGCCACATCCTGCGCGTCGCCATTCAAATCCAACTGCCCCAGAATCGCGGGGCGGTCGAGCTGCGACAGATCCACAATTGCCAGTCCGTCAAAGCCGGTAGCAACGTACCCGGTTCGAGATGTTGGCGTTGCTGATATGGCTACTTCACGTGCTTCGCCACGAAGTGGCAGAGATGCGATCGGCCCAGACGCTACTGGAATGCCACTTAGCGGATTGGTTCCTGAGTTAAATTCCTCGAAATCTGAGATCCCATCGCCGTCTGAGTCAGCATTGTCCCAATGTGTACCAAGTATCAACTCGGCCTCATCAAAGAATCCGTCACCATCGGTGTCCAGACTGCTCTCGGACAAAGGAGTGAGAACAAAAGGAGGCAATCGATATTCCGCATCCGTTCGAAGAAATGGCACTACACCGCCTGTGGAGTTGGTCAATGGGTCGTAAAACTCAACTCGCACAATCTCCTCATTGCGACCTGAGAACACCTGATACTGACCAAACGCTTCTGTCTTACCGTAGATACTTCTCATGCTGCCTGCCGAGGAACGAAGATCCGCACGATAGAACACTGGAGTCGATGGTGCTATTTCAAAAGGCAATATTCTGCCTTCAGGAAACGTCGGAATCTGAAGTTCGAGGTTCAGCGCTAACTGTCGATAGTAAGTGACTGCATCTCCACCAACGGCATCGTCAATGCCATCGATAATGTCGATAGCGCCCTCAACAAAATCATCGTCAATGGCAACGTCGCCTGCGTCCGCGCTTCTAAAAAGCGTTGCCAGTTGAACGATCATCGCTTCAACGCGA
>JBDNFT010001142.1:0-5740 GCA_041689695.1 Planctomycetaceae bacterium
AAGTTCGGCCGGATGTGCCTGCTGGCCCGACGCATGGCCGAAAGAGGCGTGCGATTCATCCAGCTATTCAACAATGACTGGGACGGACACGGCGAATGCGCACAAAATCACGCCGCAAACGCCTCTCGAACCGATCAACCCATTGCCGCACTTCTTACCGATTTAAAACAACGCGGCCTGCTCGACAGTACGCTCGTCGTATGGGCCGGTGAATTTGGCCGTACGCCCGTCATGCAAGGCTCCAACGGCCGCGACCATAGTCCCTACGGTTTTAGCGTTTGGATGGCAGGTGGTGGCGTCCGAGGTGGGCAAGCCATCGGGGCTACCGACGATCTCGGCTTCCGAGCCATCGAAAGAAAGGTCCATGTTCATGATCTTCATGCTACGATGCTGGCGTTGATGGGGTTGGACCACGAACGGCTTACGTACCACTTTGAGGGGCGTGCCCGTCGATTGACAGACGTCTTTGGAAATGTTGTAAAGGAGATTTTAGTATGACTTTCCGCAGTCCATTCGCGTCCGCAAGCCGTGTCCGATGGTTGAGACTGAGCTTGGTGACAGCATGGCTGTTAGCCCCGGTCGTAGGCTTGTTCGGTGCAGAGCCACCGGTCCGCATCCCTAATTGGCCAACTCAGTGGCATGTTCCACCCGATATACCACGGCAGTCGATCAAAGCGGAACTCTTGCATCCACAGGGGACGATGCGCACCGTCGAACTGCCGGATACGCTTGACCTGGCTGACCTGTGCGGGCTGTCAGTGAACGTGCTGACCGGCAATATGGACCCCCACTGGCAGGCGTTCAACTTCGATGTCGATCCGCCGCGTGGGGAATCCAGGGGAGCCGTCTTGGCGAAGCACCTCCGCACCCTGCCCCTCCTGCGCGCAGCGTCGGGCAGCACTCACGGTTTGGATCTCGAAGCAACTCAGATGCAGAACCAGTTGGAGGCACTCACCAATCAGGCCAGGACGCCAAACTCTTATTTTTTTGGGCCGGGTTATGGGCCGCATGTCCTGGCTCTGGCGAATTGGGACGAGCGGGCCAACGAGCCGAAGTACCGCGAGTGGATCGCCTACTTGGCGCAGCTCATGCGCGAGAACGCCCTGCTCGTCGAAGACCGGGCGTACTACCCGCCGTCCTCTTTACGCGACGAGCAGGGCCGATGGTTCAATGGCGACACGCGCGGTGAGTCGCCACTGCCTTACCAGGCACCGGACGAACCGACCGCCGACCAGCAGGGATTCGAAGGCACGGTCAAGTGGGAGCAAGCGCTGGTTCTGCGTGCCTTACTGCGAGACTATCAACTCAACGGCAATCAAGACTCGCTGGCGATGGCCGGCAAGTTCGCGCGTTTCATCCTCCAGCCAGCGATGTGGCAACCCGGCGGGCCCGAAAACGGGCATTTCGCGGGCCACTTTCATGGCAATCTCTGGACGCTTCAAGCTGTGCTGGAGTACGCCCTCGTCACGAACGACGTGGCGATGCAAAGAATTGTGATGCGGGCCTACGATTATGCCCGCAGCCGAGGTGTGGTCGAGATGGGCTGGTTCCCAAGTTGGGTCGATCCCGAGACCTTTAAGCGTCCGGCCATCTTCGCCCAATTGAACGAAACATGTGGTGTCGCCGATGCCCTGATGCTGGCACTGAAACTCAGTCAGGCTGGAGTTGGCGACTACTGGGACGACGTGGACGCCATCATTCGCAACCACCTCACCCAGATGCAGTTCACCCGCCTGGATGTGATGCGACAATACAGCGGAAATCGACCTGAGAACGACCAATTACTCGCACCATTCGTGGGTGGCTTCGGGATGGGCGAGCCAGCGGCAATCAAACCCCAGGTCATCGGCTGTTGCTCCGCCAACGGCGGTCTGGCTTTGTTCCAGACTTGGCGCGGCATCATCGACCACGAACAGTCGGTTTGCTCGGTCAACCTGTTGCTGAACCGCGTCTCACCGTGGATCGACGTGGCCAGCCACTTGCCGTTTGAGGGCCGAGTGGATGTCCGGATTCACGACGCAGAACAAGTCCGCATTCGCATTCCTGGCTGGGTCGACCAAGGCACTGTTCGGGTTCAGGTGAACGCTATCGACGCCGAACCGGCGTGGTCGGGCCGTTACTTAGCCCTGGAAAAACTGCAAGCGGCGGACGTGGTTACAGTACGGTTTGATGTTCCGGAACGTCAGGTGGAACGTGATTTCGGCTGGCGAAAGTACCAATTGGAATTCCGGGGCAGCACTCTGTCCGACATCCAACCGCGTCCCCAGAACGCGATGTTGATTCCCTTGTTCCCGCCAGAGCGCGCACGGGGAGATAAAGCCGTGATCCGGACGGTGACCCGGTTCGTCTCTTCCCAGTTTTCGTCAACACGTGATCGTTAGCTCAACCGGGCGATTGTCTTTGAGACACTCAATTCAATTCCTTTGCTACGAAAAATCATCCATGACTCTGACACCATTCATGACGCGAGCAATGCTGTTCCTTTTCATCGGCATGATCGCTGCTGTTTGCGTGGGAGCTGACACCGCGAGGACGCCATCATCACTGGACGCTGAAGCCACTACGCTGATGCCGGACTTCACCGCCATTGTTGTGAAAGACGCAGGACTCTGGCCTCAGCTTCAGATCGCGCCGGACGGCATGTTGCTGGCGTTTGGTTACAACTCGCCGAGCCACACAACTTTGCCAGCCGATGTTGATTGTTGGGCGAGCGACGATGGCGGAAGATCATGGAGCAAACACGGGACAGCTGCTGCCCGGCCTGCAATAGATGCGAATTATTGCCATTGGGCCTCAGGTTTTTCGGAACAGCATGAATTGCTGGTTGTCGTCAGTGGCATGGACGATGCGGCCAATGCAAGTGGCAAGCGGCAGCCCAATGACGTGTGCGTGTTTCGCTCCGCCGACCTTGGCAAAACGTGGCGTGCTGAGGGGAACTTTCCGACACAATTGCCTGGGGAATTGAAGCCGTATCCCTTCGGCAGCATTGTGCGGGGAGCCGACGGCAGCCTGCGAACGCTCGTCTATTCCGCCGACGAACAGCAGGCTAACGTCGAAGCCGCATGGATGATGACCAGCCGCGACGATGGCCGATCGTGGGGCGAGCCGGTGAAAGTCGCCGACGGGATCAACGAAAGTGTCCTGATGCCTCTCGCGGATAAAGTCTGGCTCTGCGTCGCCCGCACCTCAAACCGCCCCGCTCCGGAACTCGGGCAGGAGTTGCGACAGTTTCGATCGACCGATGATGGGCAAACTTGGACCGACGAAGGACTCGTCGTTGGCTATCACCAACATCCGCCGCATCTGCTGCGACTGAAAGACCAACGTCTGCTGCTGACCTACGGAAATCGCCGCGACGGCAGCATCGAAGCGCGACTTAGCGAGAACAACGGGGAGGCGTGGGGCTCGCCGCATAAGCTCTACACGACCGGCCCCGGAGACATGGGTTACCCCAGCACGGCCCAGCTTCCCGACGGAAAACTCGTGACCGTGTTTTACGCCGCGCAATCTCCGCTGCACGCCGGCTATCACATGGGAGCCATCGGGTGGACGGCACCGCCCGTTTTGCCCCAGGTGGAGCGAGTTGATGCACAACCGTTATTGCTTCTGACCGGGCGTTTGGTCGAAGCGCTCGACACGAACGGCGATCAGCTTTCAAAGGAGACAAAAGAGGCTCTCACGCTCTTGAAAGACGCACCCGATGACGCCCGCGTCACGGCGACTGTGCAACGGCCCTTCGACCCGTTGTGCATTGCCGCCGTGGAGATTGCTCAGGACGGAACGATCAACGCTGTCGCCGGTCGGACGGTGGAGGTCGAGGAAAACGGTTGGCGAACGGTGCTGGTCAAAGTCTTGAATCGGGCCGGAGTGCAATCTCGTCTGCGCGTCGACAGCCCGCAAGCGCGACCGATCCCGCATGGGCCGCTCGAAGATGTGCCGAACCGTTGGCTTTCGCTGAATGCTTTCGACGGTCGCCCGCTCGATGCGACCTTGAGCGGCCTGGAACTTGAGTATCGACTTGTGCAGATTTCTTCGACGCGCACCGGCGAGCGAACAGCCCGGTTGGAATTCAACGCGGGAGTCGCCGGAGCGAAGGGATCTCAGACGATTCAGCAGTGGAAGTTCGACAAGGACGCCGATGGTTGGGGGCAGCTCAATGACCTGCAGCTCGAAGTTCGCGACAAAGCCCTGCACCTCCAGGCTACCGGCGGCGACCCTTACTTCTCCGCCCCGGTGCAGGCGCGCGGCGGCAAAATGGTACTGCGATTCTGGGGACAGACCGATTCATCGGACATCGGCCAGGTGTACTGGTGGACCGAGCAGTTGCCACAGCCGGATGGCCAGCGGCAAATGAACTTCCAGCTCAACGCGGGCCGAGATCAGGAATACGCCATTGAGTTTCCGGTCGAAGGCGACTTGCGCGGCGTACGCATCGATCCGCTTCAGGGCAAGGGAATGTTTCGCATCGAGTGGATCAGTCTCGAATACGCGGCCGGAGAAAACAGAATCTGGAGCGGCGCGGACATTTCCGTTCGCACGGTTCCATCGACGAAGGTCACGTTTCAGGTCGTCGATGCCGATGGTTCGCCGTGCATGGGCTGCTTTGAGATTCGAGATGCTCAGGGCCGCGTGTATCCCGCGCAGCCGAAACGTCAGGCTCCCGACTTCTTCTTCCAAACGCAGGTCTATCGTGAGTCGGGCGAAGGCATTGAACTGCCTCCCGGCGACTACAAGATCGTGTGCTCGCACGGGCCGGAGAGCGTGCCGGAAACGAAGTCGATCAGCGTCGGCAGCGAACCGCTCACCGTGGACTATCGCGTGCAGCGCTGGATCGACCCGGCGAAGCTCGGCTATTGGAGCGGCGATCATCACATTCACGCAGCTGGCTGCCTGCATTACGAGAACCCCTCGCAGGGCGTCCATCCGCCCGACATGCTGCGGCACATCATGGGCGAAGATGTAAAAGTCGGCTGCTGCCTGACGTGGGGACCGTGCTTCGACTACCAGAAACAATTTTTTCGCGGACAACCTGATGATGTCAGCCGCTATCCCTATCTGTTGCGCTACGACATTGAAGTCAGCGGTTTCGGTTCGCATCAGTCGGGGCATCTCAACTTGCTCAAGCTAAGCGAACAGATTCCGGCGGGCGGCAACTCGAAAACGCACTGGCCCACGCTGGGTCTCAACACGCTGCGCTGGGCGAAGAAGCAGGGCGCAGTGACTGGCACGGCACATAGCGGTGCGGGACTGGAGCGATCCGTTGGTCGCGTCACCGGCGACGATGGTCCGCACAAGCTGCCGAGTTTCGCGATACCGGCTTTCGACGGTATCGGCGCGAACGAGTTCATCATGCAGGTGACGCATCAGGTTCCCGGCCCGGATGGCAAGCCCGTGCCAGCACTCGACTTCATCGCGACGATGAACACGCCGCGCGAATTCGAATGGAATATCTGGTATCACGTGCTGAACTGCGGCATCCCCGTCGTCGCCAGCGGTGAGACCGACTTCCCGTGCATGACGGGCGAGCGTGTCGGCATCGGCCGGGTCTATGTGAAGCTCGTCGGAAAGCTCGACTACAATGACTGGGCCGAAGCCCTGCGACGCGGCGAAAGCTACGTCAGCAATGGCACCAGTCATCTGCTGAACTTCGCGCGTCAACCCGACGGCTCCTTCGCGGTGGAAGCCGCGGCGCGACTGCCAGAGTCACCAGAGATCGAAGTGGAACTCATCGCCAACGGAT
>JBDNFT010001143.1:0-2267 GCA_041689695.1 Planctomycetaceae bacterium
CTGCAGGTACTTACAACAGACTACGCAATGCTGTCGAGACCGACGCCGAGTGTATCCGATCCGCGTCTCGCTGATTCACTGCCAGCGACCAGCGGGAGCGAGTTCGAAGCTCCGAGCGGTAGCTCGAACCGGGTCAAGGGCCATGCCCTTGTTCGCTCGATTCACGGTGCCAGCTACACACGGCTTTACAACACGGAACTTCTCGACATGGTTCGCAATCATGCGGGAGATTTCGTGCCGCCTCAGCAGGGCTTCAACGGAGCAACCGGGCTGTATGCCGGTGAGCAGGACATGTTCTGCTTTCTGATCGATCCAACCGGCTGGGTGGAAATTGGTGGTGAATCGTTCGCTCCGGGATTCTTTCTCTGGAATTCCGAAGTCGGACGACGCACGGTCGGCATTGAAACCTTCTGGTTTCAGTCGATCTGCGCCAATCACATCGTGTGGGATGCGATGGAGGTCACGACCTTCAGTCGCAAACACACGGCCAATGTCCACGATGCGTTGCCGGAGATCACCAGTCTGCTGGATCAGTTGGTGAAGTCCCGCGATCAGCGACGGGATGCGTTTGTGCGTCAGATGACGGTCGCCCAGAAATCTATTCTGGGTGAAGACCGTGAGGCGACTATGAAGGCGCTGACCGGCAAGGGGATTCCCCAGAATTCCATCCGGGAGGCCCTCAACATGGTATCGACCAGTGGATCACGGTTTACCGTGTTTGCTCTGGTCGATGCATTGACGCGCATCTCCGGACGAATTCGAAACGCCGGTGACCGAGCCGAACTGGATTCCCGTATCGGTCGCCTGCTCACGCTGGCGGTTTAGAGGGAGACACATCATGGACCCGCAAGCCGCATGGCTGGAACTGATGGACGCATTCCATCAACTGGACTGGGACCGCGTTCGTGATCTCGCCGAAGGTCTGCTGCAGTGGATGGATCGTGGTGGTTTCCCTCCGGAAACTGCCACGGTCGCCAAAGCAGCGGACAATCCTTCTAACGAGCCCCCGCGAACGCTGGGTTCGGAGTGGAATCGGACCGTGGCTCAGGCCGCGTGCCGATACGCTCTGGATCTGGCGAATCAGGTGCTGAACAGCCCGAGTGGTATTCCTCACGGAGTTCCATTCACCCTGTCGTGCTGCAACTGCGACGTCGATGGCCCCGGCGACTACTACAAGGCTGTCGATGACGGTTGGTTTCGTATTCGCTTTGTCCCGCAGAGTCCCGGTGAAAACTTCATCGGTCTCTGCCCGAACTGTGAATAGTTTGGTTTGAATTGAGACAGCCCGAACTGTTTGGGCTGTCAATCTTTGTGTGTTGTTTGTTGAAGAGAAAGATGTCACATGACCAAACAGAATGGTTCCGCCGCAAAGGGTCCAGTTCACGAAGTGCGACTCGGACGGATTAAAGCTGCCGTCTGGGAAAACACGACAGAAAACGGAGTTCGGCACAACGTCACAATCTGCCGTCTCTACAAGGACGCTGACAAGTGGAAGGATTCATCGAGCTTCGGCCGCGACGACCTGCCGCTGGTGATCAAAGTGGCCGATCAGGCCCACGACTGGATATTTAACCAGTCTGGTTCTGAAGCGTAACACTCTCGTCGGATAGACAGCCGACGCGGATGTGTTTCAGGTTATTACTGTCTGGCCCCGTTGCACCACCGGGCCTTTTCATTTGATCGTCAGTGTCCGAAATTGGACAAACTCACCAGTCCTAAATTGCCAGCCAGCTTGCTGGCAAGCAAGACGGCAACGCAACATGCCAGTCAGTCAACATGCGGGATTACCTACTGATTTCCTCTGAATTGTGGTCTTCACTTTGTGCTTGATAAAGGACGTTATCATGCGCTATGAAGAGGAAGGGGAATTGTCCCTGAAATTCAAAACCGCATGGAGGTCATCAAAAATATGAAGCAAAATGATAACGCATTTCTTGGACTGGGCGTGAAGTTTCCGGCACTGGCAGACGCACCGGGCATCGCACCGTGGAATCCCAATCAACTGGACATCTGGGCCGCTGAGTCAGCCGATGATGCAAACGCTGTGCATTCGGCGAGGTTCCTGCTGAATCTCTGGATGCCCGCGCGCGAATGGCAATGTGGTCGGTTCGATATGAACGAAGCGATCCAGACATGGGACCGTGTTCACCGGCGCGCATTCCTGGACTGGGCCGCTCGTGAAACGAATGTCGCCGATTCTGCGTGAACGAAATACCATCGCTGGTCACATCGCATGTGGTGGTGCAGCGATCAACGCCGGCCAGCGA
>JBDNFT010001144.1:0-8396 GCA_041689695.1 Planctomycetaceae bacterium
ATCGAACTGCCGGGCGGGATATGGTCCAGAAGATCGTCCGGGGCATCCTTGGAATCGATCACATGCACCAGATGGAACTCGGCATGTGATTTCTCTGCCAGCCACAGACCTGCAAGTACCGCTTTACGACTGGCATCGGAAAAATCTGTCGGAGCCAGAACCACCCGCGGAGCGGTCAAATGCTCTTTCTTCACAATCCACACGGCGGACGGACAGTTGCGAATCAGCTTCTTTGCGGTACTTCCCACGAAGAACTGTTTCCACCCTGTGATGCCGCGAGTTCCAGTCATGACCAAGTCGTATGCTTCCAGTTGCACCGCATGAATGATCTCAACAAATGCATCTCCCAGCAGGGTCTCACTTGAAACCGAAATGCCCGAGTTTTTAAGGTCGCTCTTCAGAACATACAGCTTCTGATCGGAAGCGTAACGAATCTCTTTCTCGTAGAGCTTGCCTTCCCCTACCAGTAAGTCCCGCTTGGCCTTGTAGGACATCGCATGCGCCGCTCGACCAAGATCTTCAATAACATGCGCTAAAACCATTTTGCCGTGAGATTGCTGAGCCACCCAGACCGCGAGCTTTAACGCGGCTTCGGAATCCTCCGAAAAGTCCGTGGCCACCAGGATGTTCCGAAAGCCTGTTGTCGTCGTTGTCATCAGCTTTTTCCTATAAGAAACCACCACCGCCCCAACATTCAACAGCCGCCTGATACCATTCCTGTGACACAGCGACAGCACGCTTTAAGACGCAGCAAGATGCATACCATCAAAAAATCGCTCAGTATCTCGGACGAATGAACACGCAAGTGTGCGGTATCGCTCACCTCCACGTGCCGCAAAGGTGAAACCATCGTTCAGTCGTTCCCGACGGTTTTCACAACTGGACCGATGCGGCCGTCTGACTTTCATCTCCTCCAATTGGCACGTATTAACTTCTGCACTTCGATGACCGTCACCGGGATCATCGACAACGCAATAATCAGTAACCATTCCCACGTCAAATGCGTTGATACTGCGAAAACCGTTTGAGTGAACGGAAGTGTCATGATGGTCAACTGCAGCAGCGAAGAAATGGCGATGGCCGCAAACAGCCATAGATTTGAGAACACACCCAGTTCTGGCATCGTATATCGCTGACTGCGGCAGCCAAACGTAAAAAACAACTGCGAGAAGGCCGCGATGGCAAATGTCACCGTGCGAGCTCGTGAAAGTTGTGACTCATCGCCTCGGTACACCATCCAGAAACCGGCCAGCGTGACCGAAGTGATCAGTAGACCATGATAGAGAATCAGCAGACCTCGTTCCTTTGTCAGAACTCCTTGTTCGGGGGCTCGCGGCGGCCGATTCATGATGTCTTTCTCCGGCGGCTCCATGCCCAGTGCCAAAGCCGGCAGGCCGTCGGTCACCAGATTGATCCACAGAATCTGAATGGCCACCAGAGGCACTGGCCAGCCAACAAGTGCTGCGATAAACATCAGCAACACTTCGCTGGTGTTGCATGCCAGAAGAAAGTGCACAAACATTCTGAATGTTATCGAAGATGCCTCGCCCTTCTTCCACCGCATTGACGATCGACGCAAAATTGTCGTCCATCAGGATCATGTCGGACGCTTCTTTGGTGACATCAGTGCCCGTCACTCCCATTGCGATGCCGATATCCGCCGCCTTCACGGCCGGAGCATCATTGACGCCGTCGCCCGTCATCGCCACAACCTGTCCACGCGACTTCAAAGCCTTCACAACCCGAAGCTTGTGCTCCGCAGAGACCCGCGCGTAGACAGACACAGTGTCCACTTCGACCCCCAGCTGTTCGTCCGTGGCTGCATCCAGCTCAGCCCCGGACATGACGCGGCTGTCATCATCAGCAATGTGAAGTTCCTTCGCGATTGCCAGAGCTGTCTCCGGATGATCGCCGGTAATCATGACGGGCCGGATCCCGGCGATGCGGCATTTCTTTACGGCCTCCCGTGCTTCGTCACGAGGCGGGTCAATCATGCCAACAAGCCCGGCGAATACGAGTCCGTTTTCCTGATTCTTTTCCGGCGACGATGAAGCCTGATCCTTATACGCCAACGCAAGGACTCGAAAAGCCTTCGATGCTAACCTCGAACTGGCAGACATGATCGCTCGCCGTCGCTCGTCAGTCAGGTCCACCTCAGCACTGCCGCAACGTTCCCGAATGCACTTGCCAAGAATCAGCTCTTGAGCCCCTTTAGTGTGCATCACAATTCGACCATCCGGGCTCTGCACTACGACAGACATGGTCTTGCGTTCCGAATCGAACGGAATCTCAAACAGGACTTTTTGTTTCGAATCATGCGGCTCAATCCCCGCCTTCATGGCCGCGACCAACAACGCGCCTTCTGTTGGATCGCCGATGACCTGCCAGACATTAGCTTCGCCGTCTTTCGGACTCACCGTTGCGTTATTGCAGCGCGCGGAAGCGGTCAACAAAGGAAGCAGCTCCGGATCGTCCAGAGCTTTGATGATCGATTCGGCAGGCGACTGCCCGTCTGTTGAATTATTGATCTGTAGAAAGTCTCCCTGCGGCGCGTATCCGGCGCCAGAGATGCGGAATCGATTCGACGCTGTAATCACTTGGCGTACCGTCATCTCATCTCATTTCGTGTTAGTGTGCCGGTTTTATCGGAACAGATGACGGTGACGGAACCCAGAGTTTCCACGCTCGGCAGTTTTCTGACCAGAGCATTGCGTTTCACCATTCGCTGCAGGCCCAGTGCCAGAGTCATCGTGACGACCGCCGGCAGCCCTTCCAGAACAGCCGCGACAGCCAGACTGACCGAGACCAGCAACATTTGCAGAATATCGCAGCCTCGCATAATCTGCAGGCCGAAAATGACCACCACGATCATCAGGCAAGCCCACACAAGTACACTTTGCCAAGTTCCGCGAGCCGTTTCTGCAGCGGCGTCTGTTCTCGTTCGGACCGGTTGAGCAGTCCGGCGATGTTTCCCAGTTCGGTGTTCATGCCAGTCTGAACAACGACGGCTGATGCTTTTCCAGACGCAGTGACAGTCCCCATGTAAACCATGTTGCGGCGATCGCCAAGTGAGGCGTTGTCTGGTAGTGTGCAATCAGTATTCTTCTCCGTCGGCAATGATTCCCCCGTCAACGCGGCTTCCTGAACCTGCAGGCTGTGGGCCGTCAGTAGTCGCGCATCGGCGGGAACATTGTCGCCGGCTTCCAGCAGAATGCAGTCTCCTGGAACCATCTCGCTGGCCGGAAGCAAATGCATCGCTCCATCACGCAGGACTTTAGCCATCGGAGAAGACATCTTCTGCAGTGACGCGAGTGCTCGTTCGGCTCGTTCTTCCTGCATGAAGCCGATCATGCCGATCAGCAATACGATCGCAAGGATCGCGACAGTATCGACCCATTCGCCTATCACACCGGCAATCACCGCAGCCACAATCAGAATCCAGATCACAAGATCTGAAAACTGTCCGGCCAGCTTTTTCCAAACAGCGGTGACGGCGCGGAGATTCATCCTGATAATCCATTCAGCAAAGCTTCCGGGCAGCGACGCGACTCAGGAATAGTCCCGATTTCAAAGGGCGATTCATGGTTTAACGGCAATACCGTTCAACGAGGGACACACGTAGCGAAAGTCGTCAAGACTTTCGGCCACTTCACAGGACATCCGAAACTCTTGACGAGTTTCGCTACGCTGTTCTAAGAAGTCAACAAAACCGTGGTAGAGATCAAAATAGTGTTACTGTGCCTGCACGTCGATCGTCCGGAACCTTTCAATCCATGTTTACGTTCAGCCGCAACGACTCGATCAGGCCAGACGAAATTTCTGGCTAACAATGAATTTCGCGGCGCTGTGCGATATCGCACGCCGGGGCTTGCCGAATCCGCACATGTTCCGTTGAGGTCTGCGTTTTTCATATTGCCCGGCGTCACTGTTATATCAACGCAAATCACATTCCTTGTGACAGTGATGCTGGCGACGAAGCCTAATGTGATCTACTTGACTCATGTTCAATCCTACGGGCAAGCGGGCTGTCGAAGTTAATGTGTATTCCCAACCCGAAGCGTCAGTTTTGAAGTTGCGCGTTTCCCACTATCACAACCCGAAACGTAAGTGAGAGATTGACTTTTGGCGTATCGGCGGCGTGCCAACAAATCCCTCGCTGGCGCGTCGTGTGAAGATGAAATCGACCGCCTGCAAGCTCAGTTGGGTGCTGGCATGCTGAACGATTCCGTCAGCCAACAGTTCGGCTGCGAAGGCGTGTGGTCTGCTCGTTATGGCGGCGAATGATGCCAGCGGGCGGGACAACACGACAGTAGTGCTGGCGCATTTTACCGACGGCACACGCGAGTGCATTGAGCAGAACGAAGAGGCAGCCGAGTAACGTTGGACGGCAGAAAAGCCGTCATCGCAACAATTTTTTGCGGCACGAATCCATGTCAGGCTTTGATCGTGCAATCTGAAAATGTCGCACTCGTTGCGTGGACACGCCGGATCTGGGCCTGGTATGCTGAAGTTAAGTCTGAATTTGAAAAATCGGGTGAGTTTCCCCTGACCCGATTCCGCGCCCTCGCCTAATTGGACAGCGCCAGTTTTGGCGGAAATCGAGCGTTTTTGCAACCCGAAGCGTGAGCGAGGGATTTTACCTGACTCGATCCCTCGCTTACGCTTCGGGTTACCATTTTGAAAAAAAATAACGCTGTCCAACTAACTGAGACGTCAAAAAATGAACCGAAAACGCGAGCCTGCGACAGGTCAGGGAAAGTCCCCGGCAAAGATCGTCAAACGGAGTCTGCCCAAGCCAGCGTTGTCTTCGGGCGATAAAAATGGCCATGCACGCCGTGCCTCCAAAGGAGATATCACCGCCGCAACGACTGCAATCGGCATTCAGGATCACACTGTAAATGAGGCCGTAGAAGCGGCCCAGGCTGCGAAGATCAACGCTATCGTCGATATCATGCGCGCCGTTCCACCACATGACTCGGATACACTCAGTAAAGTACTGACAGCAATTGTCGGCGGAACATCGCCCGACGATATGGAGGTGCTGCGGACGACGTTCATGGAGAAATCAACTCTCGATGACAGCGTGGGAACACCCGCATCTGACAACCTGCTGGCGGCGGACTGGCGGGAAGGTGGATATCCCTATCAGTTTCTGTTGTCTCGCAAGTCGTACGAGAAACAAAAGTATCGTCTTCAGGTCGAGCTGCTTAAACTCCAGTCGTGGGTGAAGAAGACGGGGCAGCGCGTTGTCATCCTGTTTGAAGGTCGCGACGCCGCCGGAAAAGGAGGAGCGATTAAGCGATTCATGGAACACCTGAATCCTCGCGGTGCTCGCGTCGTGGCTTTGGAAAAGCCAACAGATGCTGAACAGGGACAGTGGTACTTTCAACGCTATGTCGAACATCTGCCGACGCGTGGTGAGATCGTGATGTTTGACCGTTCGTGGTACAACCGCGCGGGTGTGGAACGTGTCATGAACTTTTGTTCGCAGGACGAATACAACGAGTTCATGCGACAGGCACCGGAGTTCGAACGCAACCTCAGTCGCAGCGGAATACACCTGATCAAGTTCTGGTTTTCCGTCAGTCGAAAAGAACAACTGCGACGATTCAACGAACGCGAGCGGCATCCTTTGAAGCAGTGGAAGCTATCCCCGATTGATATGGCTTCGCTGGATAAATGGGACGACTACACCAAAGCCAAAGAGGCCATGTTTTTCCATACGGACACAGCAGACGCTCCGTGGTCTGTCGTCAAATCGGACTGCAAAAAGCGCGCTCGTCTCAACGCCATGCGCTCTGTGCTGCACACGCTGAACTATGACGGCAAAAACACCGCTCGAATCGGTGTGGTGGATCCGTTGCTCGTCGGAAGAGCGCAGGTTGTCTTCGAGCAGGGAGAACACCTCAATCCGCGTCCAGCGACCTGACGCGCTCGATTGCCCTGGTGTTCGTGCAAGATTGACCGGACTCAACGCTGAACGCGATCCTGAGTACGACAAGCGACAAGACACTCACTCATTTTACGAGCAGTATGGGGCATTCACAGAGGACTGACACTTTGTAACTGAGTGTTCCCCATGTCTCGGCGAGATGGTTTGGATCGATACGGTGCGATGTCATCACAATCAGGTCCACTCGGTGGTGATTTGCGAATTCGATGATCTCCCGCAACCGATCTCCGACTCGAACCTTGACTTCGCATTTGAGGTCGGCATCAACAAACCGCTGTGACATGTATTCCATTTCAGATTCTGCTCTCAGACGAATCTGGTCGTAAAACTCCGTTGTTTCCTCATCCGGCGGCTCAGAACCTGCGTCAATCGCCTGAACCACATGCAACAGAGACACAACCGCTCTGTTCTGGACCGCCAGTTCAAACGCAATGTCCAATGCTGAGGCATTCTTCGCCGTCGCGTCCAGCGGAATAAGAATATGATGAAATCGAGACAGCATAAGTCGCCCTCAATAACAGGATTGTATGACCAATGGAGGCAGATTTGTGTGAGGGCAGCAGGCCCTTGATGACATCTCACAGCAACAAGAGTGCCAATTCCCGAACATATTCAACAAACAGCCACCACATCAAGGACCCGAGGGTCCTTGTCGAATCGACGAAGCAAGCCGGACCACTTTTCAAAAGCGCCGATGATGGTGCCATTGTCGAGGCTGCAATTCTACCACCTCGAACCTGGCTGCGTAATTTCGGGCCGCCTGCAGGTTTGCAATAGACCACGGGTCGTAACCGCATGCATCGAATTCACGGCACCTCCTGGGATCGCCAAACAATGGATCAATCCTCGTTGGGACTCTTCGGATGCGGGCTGGCAGGTCTGTTAGTTGTGGAAAGACGCTGGGAACAACTTCCAGACCTGTGTTTTAGCGACAAAAGTCTGTCATTATCGTGGACAACTGGCTATGCTGCGCGGTTCCCTGCGCTCTGAATCAGTTCGAGCGTTGTTTATCCTGCCTTTTGTCCAAAAGGGCAACTGCCACATGTTTCATGTCATTCGCCGGCCCTTGATTTCCTGGCTTGCATTCGGCCTTCTGGTTGCGCATTTTACGACGGCCCTCGCTGATGAAACGGTGGTGCCTGTCACTAAGCCACCTGTCACTGAGCCTCCGATCGCTGCGGACGGTGATAAAGAATTTGTCTCGTTGACTGCGGCTGACGTTGAATACTTCGAAACGAATGTCCGGCCGTTGTTGGCGAAGCATTGTTACGAATGTCATTTGGTCGAGGCTGGTGAACTCAAGGGCGGATTGTCGCTGCACAATCGAGCTGGTTGGGCGGTGGGCGGCGAAAGTGGTCCTGCGATTGTGCCAGGCAAACCGGACGAAAGCCTGTTGATCGAAGCGGTTCGGTATGAATCATACGAGATGCCGCCGAAGGGCAAACTTTCGGACGGCGACATCAGCATTCTGGAAGAATGGGTGCGTCGCGGCGCGCCGGATCCTCGGAGTGGTGAATTCAAGGCACCGAAACCATCGCAAATTGATTTCGAGAAGGAACGACAGTTCTGGGCGTTTCAGCGACCGTTAAAACATCATCCGCCGGAGGTACAGAATTCTGCATGGCCAAATGATTCGATCGATTTCTTCACTCTTTCAAAGCTGGAAGCCGAAGGGCTCGTTCCGGCGGCTGATGCCGATGCGGCGACGTGGCTGCGGCGAATCACTTTTGATTTAACAGGATTGCCGCCGACTGTTGAGGAACATGAAACATTTATGGCTGATCCAACTTCCGATGTGATCAATGGCGATGCTCGTCAGAAGGTTGTTGACCGACTTCTGGTGTCGGAACAATTTGGTGTTCATTGGGGGCGACACTGGCTGGACGTCGCTCGATATGCAGACTCGAATGGTGGCGATTTTAATGCGACGTTCTACAACGCCTGGCGTTATCGCAATTATGTCGTCAACAGCTTTAACAACGACAAGCCGTACGATCAGTTTGTCCGTGAGCAACTCGCCGGTGACTTATTGCCAGCAGCCAGCGATGATCTGCGAACGGAGCAGTTAGTCGGAAGTACGTTTCTGATGCTCGGTGTCAAAATGCTGAGCGAACGTGACAAAAATAAACTGACAATGGACGTCGTCGATGAACAGATCGATACGGCAGGCAAAGCGTTTCTGGGCATGACGCTGGGATGTGCACGCTGCCATGATCACAAGTTTGATCCTATCCCGACAGCCGACTATTACTCGCTGGCTGGCATTTTTCGGAGCACAGTGACACTGGAAGGCGAGAGTCAACAATATGTGTCCACGTGGATTGAAACTCCATTGCCAGTGTCGGACGAAGTCACTCAGCAGATCGCCGATCACACGGAAACCGTAAAGCAGATGAAAGCAGATATCGCCGCAGGGAAGAAAGATCTGCAGTTGCTCGAAAAG
>JBDNFT010001145.1:0-3482 GCA_041689695.1 Planctomycetaceae bacterium
ACGAAAAATCGAACTCGTAAAATGACCACATTGAAGTGCATAAAATCATGCCCTCTCTGACGCTGGATAAGGAACAACCGCGACGTTCGTTCTTTGCCGGATGGGCCGTTTCGCTGACACTCCATGTGGCAATCTTTTCGATTGTGGGGACAACTCTGCGTGGTTGCCAGCATGGCAGCTCGGGGCAGACGGGCGGAGAAGTTTTCAGAGACGTCGGCCTTTTTGTTGTCGATGGTGTGGACGACGGCGAAGCGGCCGCTGGGTTCGCGGCGGGAGCGGGCGATGCCGATGTCACACAGCCAGTTCCGGAGCAACAGCAGCAGGACTCGAACGCGGATAATCTGGTCCCCGATCAGCAGCAAAATCGAGTTCCGACGGAGGCTCCGGATTTTGCGTCACTGCTGAATCAGAATCCATTTGATGCCAATTCTCATGCTGATGGTGCGTCTGATTCTTCACTGCCTCCGTTGATTGGTCCAGGCCAAGCGATCGGTGGTGGCAGGACTCAGTCCAGTTCGGCCCCAAGTGCGCTCATCAAACCTTCCGAAGCTGGCGGAGCTGCAAGAATTGGTGGAGTCGGCGGACCAGGCGAGACGACCTTTATGGAGATCTCGGGCGTCGGCAAGATGTTCGTCTACGTTATTGATACGAGCAGCAGTATGACTGGCAGTCGATTGAAAGTTGCTCAGGGGCAGCTTAAAGCCAGCCTGCGACTGCTGCAGCCGAACCAAAAGTTCGCCGTGATTTTCTTCAATGAATCTCGCGAGCGACTCAAACTACGGCGTAACGATGATCAGCAGGTCTACTTTGCAACGGATGTCAATAAAGAACTTGCCAGCCATCAAATCGATCGCGTGATTGCTGATCGAGGTACAGATCCTATGCCCGCGATTCTCGAAGCGATCAGTCTTAAGCCGGATGTGATTTACTTCCTGACCGATGGCGATGAGTCCGAACTTTCTCCTGCCGAGATGGTTCAAGTGCGTCAATTGTCACGCAACATCACGCTTCATGTGATTAAACTTGGCGATGGAACATTGTCGTCGTTGGGTCGCAGTTGGCTCGAACGTCTTGCTGATCAGTCACATGGTCAATACCGTGAAATCACTGTTGGCAATCGCTGAGATGGCACACGCCAATGCTCCGTCGTGGTTGAGATTACTCGTAGCGAAAGTCGTCAAGACTTTCGGACATTTCACAGCACATCCGAAAGTCTTGACGACTTTCGCTACGGCATATTGGCCAGTCATAGAACAGTAGTGTTCCTAAACGGTCGCCGCTTTGAGTTTTTTCCGTCGTCGAAGCCAAGCTCCTCCACTGACGCCGGCGCCGATTGCGAGTAGCACGATGCTGCCTGGTTCTGGCACGACAGGTGTGTCACCGACTCCATTGCCGGGTGTGAAGTCTGGAATGGCGGTTGGGTCTCCGCCCGTGGGTGGGATTTCTGGTAGTGCCGGTGGTAGATCACACATTGGCGGGGGGACTTCTGCAAATCCACCGCCACCACCATCGCCGGGGTTTGGATCTGGTGTTGGCGTTGGATCTGGATAAGTCGTGGGACTCGGAGTCTGAGTGGAGTCTTGCGTTTTGGTGCTGCCGGTTGAACTGCTGTCGTTGGCTGTTTGCGAAGTGCTCAAAAAGCCACTTGAACTTCCGCTTCCTCCGCTGAAACCACCGCCACCGCTGCCGACACCGGCACTCGTCGATGAACGAGGGGTTGACGTGGTGCCTCCAGCAAAACCGCCAGTGCTTCGGCCCGAATTTCCACCGCCAAATGATCCACCTCCGGCACTTCCACCGCCTCCGCCGCCTCCAAAACCTCCAGCTCCGTACGCCGGGCTACTCGAAAAACCTGATATTCCATTGGCACTCGATTTTGTATTGTCTCCGAACGCAGAACTTGTCTTAGCATCTGAGCCAATCGCAGGGCCTGAAGGTACTGTCGCAGTCAATGCAAAATCGGCTCGCGATGCTATGCGTTGAGACGGCCAATTGGCTGGTGCGTTGCTTGGTTTCGTGGTAGAGATCGAGCCAACCGTTGATTGATCAGAAGTCGCCAAGCCACTAGCGGCGTTCCTCTGTCTTGTGGTGATCGGACCGTTGGACGTTGGTCCTGCCCACTGTCGAGGCCAGGAATTCGGCAACCGAGTCATAATTGCAGAATCAGTCTGCGGCGCTGCCATGTTGAATGCGTTGAACGCTGGCAACGTGGGTGCGCCTGTTTTATTTTTACATGCACAAGGCGCCTCACCAATCGCTGCGTTTTCAGGCATGCCGATGACGGCGAATGTGAAGAGAACACGGCAGGCCAGTTGTTTTCGATTCATGATCATGGTCTCGAAACTTTGATCGGTGTGAAGATCTCGATTTGATGACATTGGATTCTATGGAGCTCGCCCTCGCGCGTTTTCCACGATCGCAATTGCAAATCCGGATCTGCTCTGCCAAGTCCGGGCATTGGAAACCTTAGGTTGCAGTGCAGAGAAAGATGCCTGCAGGGAACAGAATCGCCTCGCCGTGAATTTACGGAGGCTGCTCTGTGAGAATGATGCCGAATGCAACAGTTAAAACGCTCCAATATCCGGCGTTTGCCTTCAACGCGAATTTGATGCGATTGCACCATTTTTCGCGATCGATTGGCACGCAAGCCAAATTCGTGACGTAGCGTTTCCGCAACACTGGATTCGCATTGCGCGCTGATTGAGATCAGTGACCAGCCTTTTGCGATGTAGGGAGTAGTACGATGAAGGCTTCGAAAAAACTCACTGAATGGCATTGTCCCGATTGGCGATCGCGTCTGTTCTGTACGCTTGGGTTCGGCATTGTGATTGCCATTTTGTTTCGGGAACTGCTGTTTGGGTGCATCAGCCGCTGGACTACAGAACCGCAATATTCACATGGATTTGCGATTCCGCTTATGGCTCTGGGACTTGGCTGGTACTCTCGCGGCAAGTTTTTGCCCGGAGTCGCCCGCAGCAATATCTTTGGACTATCGATGATTGTCAGTGGCATCATCGGGCATGTCGCCGCAATCTATTTCTACGTGGAGGCAATCGACGCGATCTCTTTTGTTGTCACAGCCTGTGGAACGACATTGTTGATCTGGGGGCGTCGTGCGTTCGCGGCGTTGTGGCCGTCGGTGCTTTTTCTGGGATTCATGCTACCGCTACCGTTTCAGATCGAACGTGCCTTGTCTGATCCGCTGCAGGTTCTGGGAGCAAGTGAGGCGGCATGGTACATTCAGGCATGCGGCATCCCGGCGATCGTTCAGGGCAACATCATTCTGATGGGCGATACTCAGTTGGGAGTTGCTGAAGCATGCAGCGGGCTTCGCATGTTGATGGTGTTCTTTGCGATCTCAACTGCTGCCGTGATCGTCAGCAAACGAACAGTGTGGGAAAAAATGCTGATTCTCTTCAGCGCGATCCCGATCGCACTAGTTTGCAACGTGCTGCGAATCGTAGCGACTGCGATTGCGCATC
>JBDNFT010001146.1:0-3085 GCA_041689695.1 Planctomycetaceae bacterium
TGCATACTGTTCGTCACTTTGTCTGCATACAGAATCACCTTGGCATTCACGTTTCGAGCAGAGCGGCCAATTGTCTGAATCAAACTTGTTTCACTCCGGAGAAAACCTTCCTTGTCAGCATCCAGGATGGCAACAAGTGACACTTCCGGCAAGTCCAGTCCTTCACGCAACAGATTCACGCCGATCACCGCGTCGAATTTACCCTCTCGGAGTTCACGCAGAATCTCGACACGCTCAACGGCGTTCAGTTCTGAATGCAGCCATTCGCATTTGATCGATTCTTCCTTCATGTACGCGGTCAGATCTTCGCTCATGCGTTTCGTTAACGCTGTGACCAACACGCGTTCGTTGATCGCTGCACGCTCACGTACCTGTTCAATCAAATGCTGCACTTGCCCTCGCGCGGGGACGACAAAGATTTCCGGATCAACAAGTCCCGTCGGACGAATGACCTGTTCTACAACTTCGCCGCCCGTTTGATCGAGCTCCCAGTTGCCGGGTGTGGCTGACACGAAGACGCGATAAGACGGCTTCGAGTTCCATTCGTCGAACTTCAGAGGCCGATTGTCCTTGGCCATCGGCAGTCGAAAACCATGATCAACCAGCGTCGTTTTTCTGGCCTGATCACCAGCATGCATTGCCCGAATCTGAGGCAACGTCGCATGGGACTCATCGACGAAGATCAGAAAATCCTGCGGGAAGAAGTCATACAATGTGTACGGAGCCTCTCCGGGCTTTCGTCCGGCCAGTGCTCGACTGTAATTTTCAATCCCAGGACAGAATCCTGTTTCCTTCATGAGTTCCAGATCGTGCCGAGTTCTCGCTGCCAGTCGCTGCGCTTCCAGCAGTTTGCCTTCTTTGCGGAATACTTCCAGAGTCGTGTCCAGTTCCACGCGAATTTCATCCAGCGCTGCATCAATGCGGCTTTGGGGCAACACGAAGTGCTTAGCTGGATAAATGTAAATCTCTTTCAGCGACTGTGATTCCTTTCCGGACACCGGATCGATCATGCTGAGCTTTTCGATTTCGTCGCCCCAGAGTTCAATTCGATACGCGAACTCTTCGTACGCCGGCCAGCATTCGATCACGTCACCACGAACCCGAAACTTGGCTCGTGCAGGATCGTAGTCGTTTCGATCGTAGTGAATGTCAATCAACTTCATCAGCAGTTTGTCACGATCGACCTGCTGGCCGACGTACAGCGGAATCATCATGCTGAGATAGTCTTTGGGAGACCCCAGACCGTAGATGCAACTGACGCTGGCGACGACGATCACGTCATTTCGGCTGACCAGGGCACTTGTGGCCAACAGACGCAGGCGATCAATTTCTTCATTGATCGAAGCGTCTTTTTCGATGTAGATATCGCGCTGCGGAATGTAGGCTTCGGGCTGATAGTAATCGTAATAGCTGACGAAGTAGGAGACTGCGTTGTTCGGAAAGAACTCGCGAAACTCGCCGTACAACTGAGCGGCCAGAGTTTTATTGTGCGAAAGTACCAGCGTTGGCTTTTGCACATGCTGGATAACGTTTGCCATCGTAAACGTCTTACCGGAACCGGTGACGCCCAGCAGCACCTGTGTGCGTTTGTCGTCGTTGATCCCCTTGATCAGCGCTTCGATCGCTTTTGGCTGATCACCGGCCGGGGCATATTCGCTGACGAGTTCAAACTTCTTGTTTTTGTGCGACATTTACAGCTTTGGACGACTCACCGTCTTCTTCTGCTGACGCTTCTGTTCCATTTGGCGACGTTCTTCTTCTTCGGCGAATTGAGGACCGCGTTTCTGGTCGCCACCGGCCATTTGGGAAACCGGCATGTGACCTTCGACCCATTCCCAACCCAGCGGATCGCTAAGCTCGACCTTTGCAAGGTAGGCCCATGGAGTTCCCGGATGTTCTGAGATGACGCGGTTCAAATACTCCAACGCTTTGTCGTTCATTTTACGAACATTGGCACCCGCATTGATTTGCTCAGACGGAACCAGTCTCCACTGGTTGCTTTCAGGTTTCGAAAACGTTTTTGGATTTGATTTCATTTCCGCCAGAACGGCGTTGTAACCGAACGTGCGAACTCGCATGGCAAGAATGCGGCCCATGTTAAGATCGAAGCTGGCACGCCAGCGATCGGAGTCCAGCTTGCCGCGATCTTTTTCTCCCGCTTCCAGCATCGTATGCGTTCGCTGCAGGAAATAGTCCAGAACTGCCAGCGGCTTTTGAGCCTCGGTGATCTGTTCACGAAGAATATTATCGTTATTGGCCTGAAACGACGTCTGTGGAATTGGAACCTCTTCAGTCAAAGCCTGTTGAGACGCCGTCACCAGGGCCTGCTTTGCCATGTTCGTTTGGATCTGCCGCATGTACTCCGCCTGAGGCCGATAATCGGGCATGTACTGCCGCATGATTTGCGGATCCCATTTATCACCGACAGCGTCGTCAGCAATGAGAAATATGCCGCCGGTTTCAGCGGTCAAACGTGACAAAGTGTACGGACCGTAGCCGGATGACATACGAGTCAGGTCGTGCGGACGAGCTGTCCAGAACGGCAATTGCAATCCCTCTGCCATTGCTGTTTCCGGGCCTTGGTCGACGGGAATATCTTCTTCGAAGTTTTCACCGTCGAACTCCCATTTGTAACGCACATAGCCTTTTTCGCGACCAAAGATCGATGCGTTGCCGATGCAATAAACTTTGACGCCATCGCGGCTGCACTTTTTGACAATCTCTTCCATCCCCTGGAAGTCATCACCGCGTTCGTCCGTCACGATAATAATCATCATGTTCGCACGCATTTTGCGTTTGAATGGTGAATATACTTTTAATGCTTCAGCGACGGCACTAAAGACGTTCTCTTTCCCTGATTCATCGTTTTTGATTTCTTTGACGGCTTTCGTCAGTTCAACCAGGTCGCTCGTCGGCTCTTTTACCAGTACATGGATATTTTCACCGTATCCGATGATTCCAGTCTTCAGTGCATCTTTGGTATCAAGGTCATCCAGTAGACCGAGCTGCTTGTAGATACTTTCGAATCGATTCGTGATCACTTCGCGCCGAGCTTCGAGTGACAACGATTCGTCGAATAACCAAA
>JBDNFT010001147.1:0-1889 GCA_041689695.1 Planctomycetaceae bacterium
AAGGGCGGCGATTTGGTGTTGGAGGCGTTCAAGCGATTGAAGCTGCGGTATCCTCAATTGGAGTGGTCGATTGTCGGAGGGCAGCCGGAAGGTGAATGGGAACGTGTTCCCGGGATCCGATACGAAGGATTCCTGCGGACGGATGTTCCTGATGAACTGCAGCGATTTCGCGAATTGATGGCGAATGCGTTCTTGCTGGTGCATCCAACTCGAGAAGACACAAATCCGCTGGTTCTGATCGAAGCCGCTTATTTTGGTTGCCCGAGTGTGTCGGTGAATGACTTTGCAATTCCGGAACTGGTGGTGGATGGCGAAACTGGACTGCTGTTGTCTCGTCCCATGTCTGTGGAGGCATTGGTTGATGCAATCACGGCACTGCTCGAAAGCAGAGAGCGATATCTCGCGATGCGCAAGAAGGTTCGTGAGCGTTCTGTTAGCAAATTCGATTGGGAGGTCATCGGCCAGAAAATGGCAAATGAGATCACGTCCAGGTTGGAGCGAGTGGCGACATGAAGGTCGCGATTCTTCATCAATTGCCGATCGAGTACTATCCGCCAATAACGAACACCCTGGACTATTTCGCGGATGTTCCGGATGTTGAAATGCTGGCCGTGACGTGTGATAACGACAAGGGCAGGGCGCCCTATTCACAACCGCGAATCGAACTCAGGCGATACCCGTTTGCTGCGCGAGGTGATTCGTTTTTCCGGCGATGGAAAAAGGCCCTTGCCTGGCACTGGGCTGCGGCCAGAGCCCTTGCCGATTTTCAGCCTGATGTCCTGATGTACTTTGAGCCGCATTCGGCTCTGGCGGCGTTCCTTTACTTTTGGTGGTTTCGTGGCAAGGCACGACTCTTTATTCATCATCATGAATACTACACCCCGGGCGACTATCGACAGCGAGGAAATCGGCTGACTCGGCTGAACCATTTTTTTGAACGACGTTATTTATTGCCACGGGCCGACTGGATTTCTCAGACAAATTCAGATCGGCTTCGTTTTTACCAGTCAGACCATCCGAAAATCCGGCCGGAGCAGTTGCGCGTGTTTCCCAATTATCCTCCGGCAGCATGGGGGCACCCGGAAGATCATTCGAACAATGGCAGAGATGATGCATCCTGTTCCGAGGCTCCGGCCCTGGAACACCGGGGCTCAGAGGCTCCGGTCTCTGACAGTGGAGGCAGGAGCCTCCGGGCAGTGCGTTGCAGGGCTGGAGCCCTGGAACGAGATGCGAGTTTGCAAGCTGCTTCAACATCCGAAAATGTGATTTGTCGGCTACGGCTGGTGTATGTCGGTTCGGTTTCACTGCACGACACCTTTATCGGGCCGCTGGTGGAATGGCTCGTTTCACATCCAGAATCTCAGATCCAGTTGGATGTCTACGCCTACAACTGCGATCCGCTTACCGCTGAGTTTCTTCGCAACGCTCAGGGCGATGTCGTGCGATTTCATGAGGGGGGAATTGAATACGATGACCTGCCGGACCTGTTGCGCAAGTTTGATGTGGGCGTGATTCTTTATCGCTGCCACACGGTCAATTTCCAGTACAACGCCTCGAACAAGTTGTTTGAATATCTAACGTGCGGCTTAGATGTCTGGTACCCCAGAACAATGCTGGGCGTGAAGCCGTATTCAAGGACCGATGTGTTTCCACGAGTCGTTGAAATGGATTTTGAAAACATGGATGACCTGGATCTTGATCAATTGCTATCGCGAGATGGATTGGTCGAAGCGCCGTGGAAGGGCTCGTGTGAAGATGAGCTGGCGAAGCTGGAAGCGGAAATGAGGGAGGCGGTGAAAAAGTCGTAATTAAGTTCATGGGGCGAGGGGCTTGGGGCGGCGCCCAATGGCGTCGATTTGACAAAGTAGGCGTCACTCTCCGAGTGACGA
>JBDNFT010001148.1:0-2867 GCA_041689695.1 Planctomycetaceae bacterium
CACTGACGGCCGCTTTTTCAAGTTCATCCAGTTGCAATGGTGACAAGTACGGCACCTGAATCATGGGCCACTCATCCGCCATCGTCCTGGATTTCACTTGAGCGACTGCCGAACGGAACATCTCCGGCGTCGATCGTGACTTGCTTTCCAGTACAAAACAAAACGTCTCCTGCTGCCCAGAAATTCCCGCTTCGAGTCTGGCATCTACGCCATTATCGCCCCGGATTGGTGGATCCAGTTGGGCGTCACGCACCACCAGCGGCGCAAGTAGAACTGACCCGACCTGGAATCGGTCAATCATTGCGGATTCGTTGATTTTCCTGCTTCGCATTGTTTTCCTGAGTGGGAAATCATTTGATTGCAGGAAAAGTATCCATCAATTTTCTTAAAAGTCAACTTTTTCCAGTTCAGGAAAACATGCGATTTCAAGAAAATTCGCCAGTTACAGCTCCTTGGTAAATACCTTTTTGCAGAACGAACTGCCGGAGCGACCGGCACGCGGGGGATTGGCTGACAACACGGATTCGTTCATCGCCATCCAGCTTCAGCAGAGCACCCCCCAGCCGTAGCCTTTGGGAATCGGCGACGTCTTATTGAACGGCGGCTTCGCCTGTTCATCTCCCATCTTCAGTAACAGCAGAAACGTAAACTGCTCGACGTAGTCGCCATATGACAATCCGTCAGCGCGCAGGATGTTGCAGTAGTTCCACAGCTTTTGCACATGGGCGTTGGGGTTGGACATTTCAACTTTCGAGTCAATGGCAATCGCTAGCCAAAACAGTCAATTTAAGACGCGGACGCTTCGGCTTGTTCGGTAAGCCCTGCTTTCGAATGGTTGCGCCTTCGCAACCAACTTCAGAATTGAATTTATTCAACCGTGATGCGAACCGTTTTGCCAAGGGCTTTGGCGTAGCGTCGCAATGTGGCTATCGTCGGATTAGCGATACCGTTTTCCAGCCGAGACAGATTGCCGCGCGAAATGCCCGTTGATACTTCAAACTCCCGCAGCGAGATCCCAGCCGCTTCACGCGCGGCTTTCAATACGGCCATGACCTGTTCCGGAGATTCAGCCAACGCCTGCGCTTGTGCTTTGCGAGCCTGCTGAATCAGGTCTTCACGGTCCTCACCTTCAGCCGCTTTTCTGGCTCGATCGACACGGGCCTGTTGTTCGGGGGTCAGTTTTCGTTTTGTGTGATTCATCGGTTTGGCTCCGGAACTTCAAAGGCTTTGACGGGGTAAACGGAGAACTCATCAATCTCAGAATAGACCACGATGATGTAACGACCGTCTGGCGTGTAACCGAATACGGCTGGGTCTCCAGTCGATCGACTTTCGCCGTATCCAACCGGGTTGTCGAACACAAACTGAACATCGTCCTGAGTCAGCCCGTGTTCGGCGATGTGTTCGATATTGCCGTTCCAGATGAGATCCATCGCGCCTCCGTTGTGGTTGAGATCCATGATACCGATTTTTAGCCGGTTGTAAATCACAACAACCAGCGACGGGACGGGCTTTCCGATTGATACGGGCGGGTATCAACTCAGCAGCGAAACACGGAAAACTATTTCGACCGAAATATCCACAGGCACCGCTCGACGAAGTGCCTCGCTCGACGAAGTGCCTGGCACCGCTGGGGCCTGCACCTTCGCCGTAAGGTGAACCCAAGGGCGGACGTCCGCTCAACGGCGATGCGTTGCGATCCAATCAACGTGAATCTGGTCGCGGGTCGCGACAAGTCGCGAAGTCCTTTCCGGCAGAAAGGACCTACCTCGGCGCAGGGCTGGACTTTCGCCGTAAGGAACGAAGTGCATGGTACTGCGGGGGCGTGGCACTGCAGGGGCGGCACCAAACCAAACTCCGGCGGCAAAATTTCAGTGCAGCTCGAAATTACTGTTGTTATGAATCACAACAGCAGATAGAATGTGTACAAGTGACGAGAGGGTCACTGAGAAAGCATTCGGATGCCATTCTACATTTTCCACTGGACTGAAGAATCCCTGCAGCACATTTCGGAACACGGGGTCACTCAGGATGAATTCACGGAAGTGGTGATGGATGCCACTGAGATTCAGGCCAGCCGCAGTACTGGCCTGCCAATCGTGTTCGGGACCACGTCCACTGGTAAGCGTTTGGCGTGTGTGTAATTCGAAGTGGAAGTCATTCCTGTGACTGCCTTCGAAGTCTGATTCAGAAAGGTTTTGAAAATGCATAAGGCTATCCACAAAACGAAAATTCTCACGCCAGCCGAAAGCCAGCGGATGAAATCCCTGCAGGCTCAACTGGACGCTGAGCAGGCTGAGATCACGGCTCGCGGCCGTCAGATTCTGGATGCCCACGATGCTGCGATTGCCGAATTGCTGGCCAGCCTCAGAGCGGCTCGCAGCGAACTTGGTTTGAGTCTGGCAGACCTGCAGACTCGAACCGGCATCGACCGAGCCCAGCTGAGTCGGCTGTTGAACGAATCCGGCGTTGTAGGCAATCCAACAATCCAGACTTTGGAACGCCTTGCGGCTGCTTTGGGTAAACGTGTCGTGTTGTCGCTTCAGGATGCGGTCTAGCGTCGCTGCGGGTTCCGACTATTGAAGTCGTTAATTCATCTTAGCCCGTTGGATTGTCTGCAGCCTGTCGATTTCCGCTGGAACCTGGTCAAAGTTTTCGTTGCAGGTTTCGAGCAGAACATTACGTGCCAGGTTCAGCACGGCCCGGGTAATTCGGTGAACTTCGAGTTACTTCGACAACGACACTAACACCTTCACACCCATTGCCACAGCAATTCGTTCCACCGTCGCCAGTGTGGCATTTGGATCTGGATCGTTCCAGAGTTTACTCAAATTTCCACGGGCAATTCCGCAGCGCTCTTCAAGCTG
>JBDNFT010001149.1:0-7435 GCA_041689695.1 Planctomycetaceae bacterium
AACCCGACATTGGACTACAAAGCTAAACTTGACGAGTTCGCAAAAACGAACTCGCACCTGAAAGGCTTTTCGATTCGGTAACCACCGCTGCGAGAGAATTGGCTTCTCGGCGGCTTAAAGACTACAAACGCCGGACCGATTATGGTCCGGCGTTTGGCTTAGGTCATCCCGCAAGCAACGCTGAGTCCGGCTGCAGTTCATTCAACATCTGTGGAACTGCGAATGACGGATGCAACAGATCGGCAATCGAATTGACGATCACATCCGGGCGGTACGCAAAATGTTTCAGATCATCGCGGCTTGTTGAACCCGTTAACACCAAGATCGTACGATAACCAGTACTCATGAATCCTTTGTCCTTCTGTACGTGAAGACATTCAGCTTGTTGCGGCATTCGTCCATCGAATACCGCACAACTGAAATCACAGAAAGGCAAGTCGCGTACCGGTGAGAAAATAAATCCGTAAGGCTGCAAAATCAGCCAAACATTATGAGTTTGCATGCGATTCGTGGTGGAATGAACACCCACACGAAGACTGAACAGCATGGTCGCACGCATAAATAGGCAAGGCGAGGCTGCTCAATCAATCAGCAGTGAGACGGGCACGGGCACGGGCGGCAGTGACGAATTTTCCAAGTGGCGAGGAATCCGATCTGAGGACAGGTCGGACTACGCAGGCAGATTAAGAACCTGTCCAACATTAAGACCGCGATTTCGTGAGCCGCAAGGCGCTAGCCGCGGTTCGTCTCGCTGCCACCCGCGGCTAGCGCCTTGCAGCTCACAATCTCGGAATCGTTCTTGGACAGGTACTAAGTGCTGACGTTGCCGTACAATTCTTCAATCACATTTCCCTGATTCAGTTGTACAGGGCGATCGATGCGGTCATGAACAACGACGTGCGGATCAATTCCCAACGCAGTGTAGATCGTGGCGCCGATGTCGTCCGGAGAATACGGCGTCGTTTCAGGATACGCGCCAATCTCGTCAGACTGTCCAATAACTTTTCCGCCAAGTACACCGGCACCCGCGAACAGACCAGTGAAGCAGGGCCCCCAATGATCGCGGCCGGCATCCTTATTAATCTTTGGCGTACGACCAAACTCACCCATCACGATCACCATCGTCTCATCGAGCAATCCGCTTTCCTCCAAGTCATCCAGCAATGCTGCGACCGCCTGATCGAGCGGCGTTAACATCCGCCCCTTCAGTGTCGTAAAGATCTGCTGATGATGATCCCAGTTCTGAACCGGCCCCATATTCGCCTGCACGATCGGTACACCAGCTGCAACAAGGCGGCGTGCCAGAAGCAAAGATTGCCCGAATGTATGGCGACCGTAGGTGTCGCGAACGGCATCCGATTCTCGCTGCAACTCGAACGCCTGCGAAAGTTGGCCGGATGACAGCATCGTGAACGCAAGCCGCTGATCTTCGGTCATTCGAAACGCACCGATATCTGACGCAACATTCGTCTGCTGATCGAGTGACTTCAGTAAGCCGCGACGCTGATCAAGACGCGATGCATCAATCCCTTGTGCCAGCGTCAACGCATCGACTCGAAAATCAGGTTTGTTCGGATCGCCAACAATCTGCCACGGATCGTACTTCGGTCCCAGAAAACCGGCATGTTGACCAGGCCATGTGAGCGGTGCGGACATCAGGAACGTTGGCAGAGTCACGCCGTTTGGAATTCCATCGCTGCGAGGTCGCAGGTACTCGCAACCGGCCGAGTAATTCGGCCAGTCATCGCGAGACGCAACCTTGTCGAAGAATGCACCCGGCTGCACGTGTCCGGTGAGCACATGATGCGTGGACATCAGATGATTGTTGTCCTTATGCGACAGACTTCGAACCAAGGCATACTTGTGAGCCCGCGCGGCAAGGCGCGGCAGATGTTCACAAATCTGAGTTCCTGTGACGGACGTTTCAATCGGATTGAACTCACCACGAATTTCTAACGGCGCGTTCGGCTTCATGTCAAACGTATCATGATGACTGATAGCCCCGGTACACCAGACAATGATCAACGACTTCGCTCGCGGCGCGGGAGCCGTCGGAGATGATTCCGCCGCGGCGCGTTTCGGTGCCAGGGAATTCAGCCCCAGTCCCATCAACCCGGAATAGCCGACCTGCAATAAATGGCGGCGTGAATTGATTCGGAGATTGTCGATGTGGGTTGTCGCGCTGCGTTGTGTCATTGAGAGAAGCTCGGATAGAACTGCGGCGGGGGAGAATTGACTGGAATGAGCAGCCGGTTGGATATAGTTTAGCCTGAATTTTCGGCTGGGGATATGAAAAGTGTTTATGGAAGTTTCAGCAAAACCGGCTTCTTCGGCGAGCGACAAAGGCAAGTATGCGTAAAAGATGTCACCACGTCGAAGGAATCCGACCTGGGACAGGTCTGACTACGCTGGAGGCAGTGTGTTCCGAGGCTGGAGCCTCGGAACAAGGACAAACGGATCTACTGTAGTTTGTGTTACGTCATTGCCGGCGACAGACTTCCAACCGGTGGGTTCCGGCGGAGCAGGGCAGCGATGCCTTCGATGAGCATCAGCGCTGCAAGGATCAGAAACGTCACGGCAATCCATGCAACGGGATCGGTACTGCCTCCTTTGCTAAACTGCTGTTTCACAATCGTCACCAACGCCCAGGAACTCATCGCATACATAAAGACGGCAGGAATCCCAGTGACAAAGAAAACCCAAATCGCCTGCCGAGTTCGCCAAAGCCAGACCGTTACACCCAGCAATGTCAATGCCGCGAGAAGCTGATTGCTGGCACCAAAGAGACTCCAAAACGTTCTCCAAACCGGAACGACATTGCCTTTAGGATCCAACGTTTTGCCCATCACAAAGAAGATCGGAACGCCAGCCGTGAGCAACGTGCCGAACCAACGTCCGCCAGTGGACTTCCAGCCGGTCAACTCCTGCAGAATAAAACGCCCAAGGCGAGTACAAACGTCCAACGTGTCGTAAACAAAGGTATTGAACGCCATCAACGCGAAAGCTACGCCGATGGCTCGCGAAATTCCGAGTCCCTGCAGGAAGGCTCCGATTCCGTTTGCATAGATAAAATTCGGATTCGGGTTGGCAATTAGTGGCGATCCAATGGGCAGCATCATCACGCAACACAGTGACACGATCGCAACCATCGCTTCCAGCAACATGGCTCCATATCCAATCGCCCGAGCACTGCCTTCTGTTCGCAGTTGCTTGGATGTGGTGCCAGAACAAATCAGTGAGTGAAATCCTGAACAGGCTCCGCAGGCAATCGTAATAAACAGCATTGGAAAAATGCCACCCTGAACAGGATGAACCCAGCCCGTAAACTTTGGCTGCTGAATTTCCTGACCGCCCATCAGAATCCCCAGCGCACCAGCACCAAGTGCGGCATACAGAAAATATCCTCCCAACTGACCTCGCGGCTGAAGCAGCAGCCACATCGGAGCGACTGATGCAACGGCACAGTACAGCAGCAAAAAAATATCCCAACTTCGAACGGCGTACAACGCGGAATCTGCCGGAGACAGATTCGGCATCATATTGCGAATCACCACATCAAGATTGAAAGGGATGTATGGCCCGATCCAGATCGCAACTCCAACCAACGGTAGAAAAATCCAGGTGGCCGCACTCATCGTCAGCTTTCCGGTCTTCACCAACCAACCCATGATGAGTGGCAGTACCAGATACAACAACGACGATGTCGCCACACCGCCGGATTCAATCAAACTCGTCGCGGCCGTATCTTCTTTAGCGTCGGCGATTGAGGCATAGGTTTTTCCGGATTCAAGATCCATCGCACCCACGAACATTGTGGCCGTGATGTCAGTAAACGCGACCACGATGTAGACAAGAGCCAGCCAGACGAAGGCCAGAAACAGCAAATAGGCTCGGCCGCTGATATGAATTCGGACAACTTCAATAATAGATGTCGCCTTGTGACGAATCGACGCCACCAATGCACCGAAGTCGTGAACCCCCCCGATCAAAATTGAACCGATCAGTATCCAGATCAACGCTGGCAGCCAGCCGAAGAAAACTCCGGCCAGAATCGGTCCGACGATCGGTCCGGCGGCTGCGATCGCGGAAAAATGCTGACTCAACAACGGCCCGGTTTCGCAGGGAACGTAGTCCACGTCGTCTCGCATCGTGACAGCAGGCGTCGGCGTTCTGTCGTCCAGTTGGAACATGCGTGCAAGCCATCGACCGTACGTAAAGTAGGCGATAGTGAGGATGACGGCCGACGACAAAACGATCGTGAGCATTTCCATGGACAGTGGACTCCGGTAAGAAAACAGTGAGGACCGTTAGTCTAACTGACGACGGGGGCTGCGTGTAGGATAAATCCGAGACCTCGGCGAGCGGCCTGTGTCAGCTTGCCGGTACGATGCGACTTATAGATTTAACATTTCAATTCAACGTTTGACAACAAGAATCACAATTGTAACGGCGGGCTGACGCCCAGCCGCTCGCCTGATTACGGGATTCTAAAATCCACAGGCAACAATTGCTGATCACGACTAATCGTCAGCGACGCACGTTCGCCGCTGCGAAAAGTCGCGAGTTGCCGTTGAAAATCAGTGACGCTTGTGATTACGGCATCGTTAACAAGCACAATCAAATCCCCTCGCTGGAGCCCCGCTTTGGCGGCGATGGAATCGCGCGTCACGGCATCGATCCATGCCGGAGTTCGCTCGACAACATTCGGCAGCATCGTGACGCCAAACTTTGCGGTGAGTTCCTGATCGGAAATCATGGCAAGATTTGCGTCAGCGTCCTTCGGGCGTGAATCGACTTTCTTGCCAGCCAGCAGCGTTTCAATGACCGGCCTCAGCGTCGTCAGTGGCACAGCATAATTCACCCATGTGCGGCTGGCGGAATGACGAATTTCTCTGCCGATCAACCCGATCGGCGCGCCCTGTGTATCGGTCAACAAGCCTCCGGCCGCACCAGAATTGTTAGTAATGGCATCAATCAACCAGACGGGCGATTTGAGCGGAAATTTCCAGCGACCTTGAGTCGCTTCAAGCGGAATCCTGGCGGCGATCACGCCATGCACGATCGACACAGGCTCATTGCCGGTCGCCACGTGAAACATGTTGCTGAAGGCCAGCACCGGAGTTCCGGGGGAAGAATCGATGATCTTCGTCAGATCAATATGCGAAAATGAATCACCCGGTTCTGAACGCAATTTCAATAGCGCCAGATCATGTTCTCCGCTCGTGCCGACAACATCGACGCTGAACTTTCGTCCGTCAGCGGTGATGGCTGTGAGATATCCGGTGCTGATGAGGTGATTCCAGACCGTAATAAAATGGCCTTCAGCAGAAACCAACGTGCCACTGCCATAGGAATCCAGATTGCCGCTGCCTGCACCGAATAATTTGACGATCGTTTGTTGCCGCGATTTCAGGATATCGGCGGTTGATTGAAAATCGGACTGCGCGGCATGGGAAGTGGCCGGTGCGAACAGCAACAGGAGGATAACAGTTTGACAAATCCAGAGATGGTACGTCACGCAGTTCAGAATGAGGCTGCCGATTGTCTTGCGATTGTCCCCTCTCCCCCGCAAGCATTTTTCCAACTTCACAATTGTTCCACAGGGGAGAGGGCTAGGGTGAGGGGGCAGAAAAGTTGTATCAATTCTGGTTTGCCACGTTCGTTCCAAGTCAACCCCCTCATCCGGCCTCCGGCCACCTTCTCCGCCGATCTTGCCCTTGTTCCGAGGCTCCAGCCTCGGAACACACTGCTCCGCAGGCTCCTGCCGCCCAAAATACTTAGTGGAGGCTGGAGCCTCCAAGGCAGTGCGTTCCAGGGCCGGAGCCCCGGAACGAGGACTGACCGCGTCACTCTGGGTCGCGTGGCAAGTTCGAGCAAGTGGACTCACGGTTTTTTCTCTTCCGTTACTGATGGCTGATGAACCGTCACGTTAGCGATGTCCAGCCAGCGGAGTTCTTCCTTAATGCCCGAAATTACGCCGATGCGACTCGGGAACACGGCTCCATTTTGGTCCGCCCAGTCGGCGAACAGCAAACGTGCCTCATCAATTCCCTGAGCGTATTCCAGATCGACACCCACCGGCAGAGCGGATGATTCATCGAAGTACCAACGGCAAGCCCGGACTCCTTCACGCGTCAGCAAGACATCGACGTCCCGTTTCAGTGGCAGGTGAAACGTACGCCCAGCAGCCTGCTGTTCTGTAAACTGAGCGGCATCACAACTGAGCAGTCTTCGCAACTGATTCATTGCGATCAGTAAACCTGGCAGTTGTGGAGACTCTTCATCCACTTGCGGATCAGTCGTGCTCTGCAGAAACGGTCGATTATTCAGATTCATACCGACGGCCGAGGGTGCGATGGTCAATTCGCCGGTCAGCTTTAGTCCCGGTTCCGCACTCGAAAAAGTAATCACCCACGCTGGTTTCGGATCGCCGTTTGTGGCGACCCGCTCCTTCAAAGCATCGACCAAACGCAGTCTGTGCAGCTCGTTGAAATAAAAATTACAGAACCCATCTTTAGCAACAAACAGGCTCTTCAGCGACTCCGGTACTTCATCAGCCCCACCATCCGCTTTGATCTCTTCACCATCCTGATGCTCGGGATCTTGTTGAGGCCGCGGCCGTCGTTCTTCCGGCAGCGGCGGTGCTTTCTGGAACGCATGCAAAGGACGCAGGCGAATTGTCGCTTCCTGCAACCCATCTCGATTTCGCCATGTCAGAGGCAACCGCGTGCCGTCCGGAAAGATGCCCAGCACATTTTGAAAGTCATTGGCAGATGTCAACAATCGACCGGCGAAAGACACCACTTCATCTCCAGGCCGCAGACCCCGCCGATACGCTTCAGACAATGCCGATACCTGTGAAGCCCTGACCTCACCGGTGTCCGATGTTTCGACCGTAAATTCTGCTATGCCGTGATCCACGATCAGACCACACTTCAGATCACCGATAAACTTCTTAATTTGGTTGACAGAAATCGCATACGCCGCGCCTGAGTTGACTCGACCGCGTTTTTCGAATGATGCTCGACCGTTGATGCCAATCCAGCGACCTTCGATATCAAACAACGGACCGCCGGAATTACCAGGGTTAATCGATGCGTCGATTTGAATGCAATCGGTGTATTCGAGAAACGTATTCGCCGGATACTGATAGCGCCGCACGCCGCTCACAATGCCATAAGTCACTGTTGGGGTAAAATCGCTGGCCAATAGAAACGGATTTCCCAGAGCCATGACTTCCTGTCCGACTTGTACCTGATCGCTGTCTCCTGGTGTGGCGAACGAAAAGTCCTTTCGGCCCTGAAGTTGAATTAATGCGATGTCACCAGTGGGATCGATGCCAACAATGACTGCGTCATAGAGCTTTCCGTCGCTAAGCCCGCACTTCATGAACGAACCGGAACCGGACGTGACGTGATAATTGCTGATGGCATAA
>JBDNFT010001150.1:0-3804 GCA_041689695.1 Planctomycetaceae bacterium
ATCTATCCCGGTATTCCGTTTGAGGAATATTGTCAGTGGGACGCGATTAATCACTCGAAATTGTCGAGGATCGACAAGAGCCCGTTGCACGCGAAAACCCCGATTGATTTGTCAGAGTCAAGGTCGATCCGATTTGGCCAGTTGGTTCACTGCGGGCAACTTGAATTCGATTCTATTGTGCAGCGTTATGCTGTCATGCCCGACTACCATTTGATGCCGGAGAACACGACGGGCAAAGGCGAACCCTCGACATCGGCTGCGACATCATTTGTGAAGGGCCGCCGTGCATGGTTTATGGAGCAGATTGCGGGTGATGGACGGTCGATTGCTTCGATGGATGAGTTTAAGCAGATGGACGATACGCTTATGGCCATCCTGCAATGCAAGCCGGCCGTCGAATGTCTGACCGACGGACAGCCAGAGCTTTCGATCGTCTGGAAGGACAAGTATTCGGGACTGCGTTGCAAGGCCCGGATCGACTACAAAAGACACGATCGTCTTACGGATTTGAAAACGTCACGCGACGATCGCAACGATCCGCTGCCTGAGTCGTTTGCATGGTCATTGTGGAAGTTCTCGTACTACTCGCAGGCCGCCTGGTACCAGGACGGATGGTTTCAGTTGACCGGCGAGAAATTGCCGTTCTGGTTTGCTGTCGTAACCAATAGCTACCCGATTCAGTGTATCGCCGCGCCGGTCGGTGAAGTCAGTCTGTCGGCCGGGCGGCAAAAAAACCTTGAGCGAATCAAGAAGTGGATGATATGCGTGAGTTTCAATCAATGGCCTGGCTACCAGTCTCCGCCGTTGTTCGAATTGCCAGACAAGTATCTTGAAATCGATGTGGAGTGAGTGTTTGTTAGTTTTTTTCTGACCGGGATGCGAAACAATGAAACCGATTAATGCGATTATCTACGACACGGAAGTCAACAGCCTGGAACACATGGAGCCGATCGAGGTTGCGTGGATGGAGGTGGACATTATCAAAGCGGTATTGGATAACGGACACAACCGCCGATCCGAACAAAGGTACAAGCCAGAAAAACCGATCGACATGGCATCGCTGGCGGTACACCTAATTATGCCAGAGGAACTAGACCACTGTCCGCCATCGAGTGAGGCAACGATACCTGACTGCAACTTTGTGATTGGGCATAATATCGACTTCGATGAAAAAGTGATGAAGAAGGCTAACGATCACCGGATCTGCACATTGGCGCTCAGTCGCCATCTGTGGCCAGAGTTATCATCACACAAACTGGCAGTGATCTTCCTCACGGTTTCTGGAGTTAGCAGCGACACGATTGCCCAAGTCAGGAACGCTCATAATGCAATGTCGGACGTCATAATGACATACTACGTTTTGCATGAAATCGTTAGCAGGACTGGCGTCTGTAACGTTGAAGAGCTGCACTCGCTTTCCGAGATTGCACGAATCCCAACGGTGATGCCGTTTGGCAAGCACAAAGGGATGCCGATCAGTGACGTGCCGTCCGATTACGTGAGATGGCTGCTGAGACAGCCGGATGTTGACTCGTACCTTAGAACAGCATTGGAAAAACCATGACCAAAGAAGACCCGCACTGGGTGATGAAAACAATCAAGCCGAAATCGGATCAGCTTAATGCTGACGACCTGCTGACATGTCCGATTCAGGTGGTGATCGACGATGTTACTCGCGGAACATCTGACGATCAGCCGATAATCATGCACATCAGCGACGGTTTCAAGCCGTGGAAGCCGTGCAAAACGATGAGGCGAGTGCTGATAGCAATTTGGGGCAGTGTTGCTGCTGAATGGATCGGTCGTCAGATCGTGCTTGTTAATGACCCCACCGTGAAATGGGGCGGGGCAGCGGTTGGTGGCATTCGAATCCTGGCCATGAGCCATATCGAACAGCCGGTGCAAATGATGATCACAATGACTCGCGGCCAGCGCAAGGCAATCACGGTCCAGGTGATTGTCATAGAGACTCCGCCGCCAAAATCGACATTCCTTGCGGACTGGCGGGCAAAGTTTGCTGGAGCGTCTCCAGATGCGATGGCGATTGCGAAAGGGATCGCTGAGTCGTATCACGAACGCGACTTGTCGAAACTCGCGGCAGTGACAATCGGTATCGACACGCTCGGAAACGAGGAGGTTACGCAGGACAACCTCGAACATGCGTTAGATGACATAGCCGACATCGATCTGTTACGGACATTTGCGGATGCAGTGCGACATGAATTAACTTCGGTCGCTGAGTGATGGTTTTTGTTTCTGAACTTTTGAATAAGGTATTTGGTAATGGGTAATCTTGGAAAAGTTGGTTTTAAGTCCGATTCACACAAGGGTGTTTTTCCGGAGGGGAGGTTTTCGTTTCTGATTCAAACATCCAGGCTTGTGGACGCAAAAAAAGACGGACTCGTCATTGGCGTGGACTGGGAGTTTCGCTTGCAATGCCTTTCGCCATCGCAGATGAACCGCGCGCTGATTCGACGGATGGCGTATGAGCGAGAAAGAAAAGATCCAAAAATCGTGCAGCAACTGGAGATCGGTCTAAACCAGATCGCCGACATTTGTCGCGCTGTGGGGGTTCCTAACCTTGGCGACACTAACGAATTAGACGGGAAGAAATTCGAGACTGATGTCACTATCAAAGGTGACTACAACAACCTGTCGAAGATAAGTCAGTTCGTGCGTCAGCAGACACTCCCGGCTGGCCGCCCGTCTGATCGCAAGGCGGTTGTGGTCACAGAGGCTAAATCTGAGACTGATACTTCAGCGCCTGAGGGATGGGGCGACGAGCCAGTTGACGTGGCTGACGAGCCAGTTGACGTAGCTGACGAGCCGATTGCTCAGGAAGTCGTTAACGACGAAGCACCATCCTAATTCCAACCCTCGCCCGGCAGCGTGGTTGCCGGGCTATTTTTACGGCCATTTTCAAGAGGATCAAACAAAATGAGTAAGGCAATTAACGACGGCGGGACAGCGTTTCCGTTGGCGCTGGCAGAGGGAGAGTTTTGCAGGGAGGGCATGAGTCTGCGTGATTGGTTCGCGGGGCAGGCAATTAGCGGACTTGTGTCGCTTGGTAAAAACCTGGAAACAGAAAACGCATCATGCGACACACAATCTGATGTCGTTGCTGATCAAGCATACGCAATTGCAGACGCGATGATGAAAGCACGAACCAGAAGCGGCGAAAATGGGTGACATGATTCGATGCGGGCGATGTGGCTCGCATCACTACAGAAATGATCATTGTCCTGATGATGAAAGAAAAAACATGAGCATAGATTTTGATCAGTTGACGGAACCAATTCAGCAATCAACAGCCATCGCGAGGTTCAATCAGAACATAGCGGTGGCAGCATATAGCAAATTCAACGACCAGATTGCGAGTGTTGAGTCATACGCTGAATTGACGGTCGCTGAAGACGGGATTGCAAAAGTCGAAGAGGCGCACAAGGCTGTTAAGCGGCTGAGTGCGGAGATTGAAAAAACCAGGGTAGTGCTCAAAGACCCAAGCCTTGAATACGGCCGCACGGTTGACTCAATCGCGAAGCAATTGAAGACGAAAGTGGATGCGATCGAGGTCCGTCTGGCATCCGAACGCAAAGTTTACGAAGCGGCGGCACTGGCTGAAAAGAAGAAGAAGGAAACCGAGCGAATGGCGGTGGTTCAGTCGCGGATTGACCACTGCCATTCGATTAGCATTGTGTTCTGTCTCGATGATCTTCAGGCGATGACAGACGACGACTTTGCATGGTGGTTTTCGTGTCGCGAAAAGGAATCGATTGAACGCAAAGCACGCATCGCGGAGGAAGC
>JBDNFT010001151.1:0-2024 GCA_041689695.1 Planctomycetaceae bacterium
CCTGAATGTCACCATGAGCCAACTTGCAGCGTGTTCACCATCACCGGACAACAAGTCCGACACGATTGCTTCTTTCTTCGCCGCGAAGAAATCGACCACTGCCGTTTGAGTCTTTGCATCCATTTCGTTCAGATACATTCGCTTGCTGTCGCGGCTGTTTTTTCGTGGGGGCGTTTCTCCAACGTATAGTTTTAACGCCTCAATAACTTCCGGCGGCATGTTCCACATTTTTGCGTACGTCGCCAGCCAGCGTTTGTCGATCTGATTGAATCCGTTTGCACTGCTGACGAGCTTGATCGAGATCTTTTCGATTCGTGCGACGGAATTCGTTTTCACCGTGACTTCAACGTCGGCTTTTTCGCCGTGTGGCTTCGCAGCAGTGACGCTGACGATATCAGCGATTTCATAATTCATCGCCTCCAGCCACGCCCTGGCATCGCTGTCAGACTTCCAGACATTGAACTTGTCGCGAATTTCGTCTTCGTTCTGGAAACCGCCTTTTGCTGTCCTGGAACCAAGCTCAACCTTGGCAGCATCCGCATCCTGACCGATAACGCCGCCGGTGGAATGCAGCAGAATGAAGAAAATGACGAGTATCTGTTTCATGGCATTGCTTACTGATTTTCGCGACACTTGCCCCGAGGTTGGACCTTGAAAGGCGGGTAGCACCAACTCTTCAAGAGTTCAATTATGGACTAAGCAAAACGTGTTGAGTTTCATACTAACTCTCGCATCACCGTGCCTTCGTCCAGCAGGAACTGAGGCCGTCCCTGCGGATCGGTCACCGTCACAGTCCGCGCATCGATTCCCAGATTGTGGTAGAGCGTCGCGAATATATCTTTGTAGTGAACGGGCCGCGATGCAACATCGTCACCCAAACGATTGGTGGAACCGATAACCTGCCCCGCCCGAATTCCGCCCCCAGCCATTAAAGCCGGGCCGACGCGAGGCCAGTGATGTCGACCTCCGGTCTTTGGATCGATTCGAGGAGTCCGTCCGAATTCACCCCACACGACGATCGACACATCGTCCAGCATTCCTCGTTCTTCCAGATCCGTCACCAGCGCATGCAGTCCGTGATCGACGATCGGCATCAGATTCCTCATGCGGGGAAAATTGTCTGAGTGTGTATCGAAGTCACTGATTGAAACGCTGACGCAGCGAGCCCCGGCCTCAATCAGTCGCCGGGCAAGCAGAAATTTGCGAACGGATTCCGGTCCTTCGCTGGTCGTTGACTGACGCCCTGTTTCGGATGATCCAGCTGTGTATCGTTGCAGCATCGCAGGATCTTCGGAATTCAGATCCAGCGCCCGAGCAAGCTTACCAGACATCAGGATGCCGACCGCCTGCTGACTGAATCGGTCCATTGCTTCCATCATGCCTGAGGAATCTGCGTCGTGCCGCAACCGGTCAAGGCTGGTCAGAAGTGTCGTACGATCCTGAACTCGCTTTGGCGACAGCAGTGGATTCAGTGCAAGACTGACGCTGTGGTCTTTTCCCAACCGGGCGAGTTCACCCTGCATGCCGGCTTCCAGTACGCGCTGGAACATGTGAGAGATATCTGGCCGAAACGGCTGACATGCGGGACCAAGGAATCCCGGACGAGCGCTCTTGCGAACGAGCGGTCGTCCCTGCATCAAATCAATAAAAGTCGGAGCGGCATCGGCACTGGACCCCATCAGTTTCGACAGCACAGAGCCAACCGCCGGACGTCCGCCGATCGCCTTCAGGTCATTGGCCGAGTAACCGCTTTGGCACTGGAACGCATCGTGGGCTCCCGCAGAACCAACGAGCGATCGAATAAACACAAACCGATCCGCAATACTGGCAACTTTCGGCATCAGTTCAGAAATGCGGAGTCCCGGAAGTTTGGTCTCAATCGAATCGAACTCACCACGAATTTCAACCGGCGCTTCGGGCTTGGGATCAATGGTATCCAGATGCGGCGGACCACCATCAAGATGATTATTGATGATCGACTTCGACGATCCACCATTCAACGCAGCCGCTTCCGCTCTGAGCAG
>JBDNFT010001152.1:0-5850 GCA_041689695.1 Planctomycetaceae bacterium
AACGTCACTGTTGAACCAAAAAGATGCGGCCGTTAATCAGATGAAGTCCGCTCGAGAAACTGGCGCATCGGCCAAAGACATCGGTCGTGAGATCCAGCGACTCACGGATGATATTAAGTCATCGGTTTCCAACGAATTTGAACCACGTCTCGCAGCGCTGCGAGATTTGACCGAACAAAACATCTCCGCCATCACCAATCGCACATGGCCATGGTTTGTGTTTGGTGAGCAGATTAATGATCTGCGCTGATCCGCTGTTTTTTAACGTTTCGCTGGCGAGGAGACTGGCTGAAAGCCCGTTTCTTAGAAATTGTGCCGGAAGAAAATGAAGGAAAAGCGTTATCACGTTGTAAGCATATTTGCGGTTCTGATCGCTGTCAGTGTTGAGGCTGATAAAACCAAGAAACCGCAAATTAAAATCTGACGACTTCTATGCAGAACTCCACGAACAATTTCAGGAGAACGTGAATGACTGAAGCTGCAAATCCTTATCAAATTCCAGGCGTCGAAAGCAACACGCCGCGCCCAAACTCATGGAAGTCGATCGTTATCGTTTTCTTCCTGACGTCCGCAATCATTCTTGTGGCCGCAGCGTTGTTTCTGCCGAGCATTCGTTTTGCAAGTGGGGCTTCCGAAACGTTGCAATGCAAGAACAACCTTAAGAATATCGTATTGGCGTTGCACAACTACGCCTCAAGAAACGGCGGCCAGTTTCCGCCCGCTTACACGGTGGATTCGAACGGCAAGCCTTTGCACAGTTGGAGAACTTTGATTCTGGCTCACGTTGATCGACGAGAGCTATATGATCGTGTCGATTATTCCAAGCCCTGGAATGATCCTGTCAACGCAGACGTCTTCAAAACAGCACTCAGTGTGTATTCATGCCCTTCATTGAAGAATCCTGATAACTTGACGACCTATCAAGTCATCGTTTCCCCCGGAAGCTGTTTTCCTCTCACCAAATCACGAAACATGTCAGAGATTACCGATGGGGCGGGCCAGACGTTCCTGGTTGTTGAAATGTGTTCCGAGCATGCTGTTCCCTGGATGAGTCCACAGGATACAGACGAGCAAACTTTCTTGGATCAGTACCCTAAGGGGTGCTCGCCGCACTCCGGCGGCTTCAATGTTGGCTATGCCGACGGCAGCGTGGGATTTATCAGTTCGACGTGTTCGAGAGAAGTACTCAAGGCGCTCATCACCGCCGACGGAAACGATGTGCTCGACGACAATGCGTTCTAGCCCGCCTGGCACATCGCGCAGGGCCTCGAAGCATCCGTCGGGCCACGAATGCAGCTCCCTAGCCAGACAAACAAAGCAGAGCTTAAATTTGCTCAGGTCAACTCAAAACCTCATGCAAGACCTGCTCACGAACATCCGTCAGACGTCGCAGAACTGTTTTCACGTGATCGAGGCAACGTTGTGTCTCCTGTTTATATGACGTGGCAAAACATCGCCAACATTCCCACTAAATTCCAAGCGATTCGAACCGCATCGCGCTGTCCATCAATTGGTGGCCGCGTAGACTATTGAGTTCAATTCCACCTGTCATTCGAATGCACCAGGCCGACGGCAACCAAAAAAAGAATAGGCTATGAACGAAGACGAACTGCGTGCCGCTCACGATCGATTTGTAAAATTCGCCTTTTCAAACATTGAAAACAGTCGAGGACTGCTGTCCCGTGTTCTGCCAGCGACGGTATTGACTCAGTTGGATCTTAGTACGCTGGAATTGGCTCCCGGAACATTTGTCGATACAGAACTACGGGAAAGATTGACGGATCTGCTGTTCCATGTGACGCTGGTCAACGGCAAAGTTGGTTTTGTCTATATCCTGTTTGATCACAAGAGTTCGCCGGATTCATTGATGCCGTTCAAAATGTTGCGGTACATGGTCAGAATCTGGGATCAGCAATTGCGAAATAATGAACAACTCAGCCCAATCATTCCGCTGATTCTGTATCATGGCGAAAAATCATGGAACACTTCACGCACGATGCAGGATATTGTGCGGGCTCCGGAAGAATTGAGTGGCTATGTGCCACATTTTGATTCCGTTTTGACAGATTTGAGTGCATATTCGGACGACGACCTTCGCGAAAATGCACTCTACACGGCGGTCCTGCAGGTGCTAAAATACATAGGGAGTGATGAACTGCCGGAACGACTGCCGGGAATTTTGGAGTTGTTTGTTCAGATTCTTGATGAGCCCAAAGGTATTGATTGCTTGAAGGCTGTACTTGTGTATTTGTCGAACGCAACCGATAAACTCAACCGCAGCCAACTGACCGAAGCTCTTCACCACGCCTTTATTACCGCGAAGACCAGCAAGACAGAAAGTGATTCACCAATGCCTACGATCGCAGAACAACTGAAGCAGGAGGGACGTCAGGAGGGACGCGAAGAAGGGCGCGAAGAAGGCCGCGAAGAAGGACTTCGTGCTGGGATCAGTGTCGTGCTGGAAATTCGATTCCCTGAGGATGCGCGAATTCTGAGCCATCAGATAGCAGAGTTGCAATCGAACGAGCTATTGACGGAGTTTCTGGACCGTTGCAAGTCGGCTCAAAACGCGGGTGAACTGCAGGCGTATCTTGATCAGATCCAGCGAGTCTAAAGAATCTCATGCAAGGCATGGCCGTGAACATCCGTCAGACGTCGGTCGATGCCATCATGCCTCACGGTCAGCTTTGTGTGATCGATTCCAAGTAAGTGCAATGCCGTGGCATGGATGTCGTAAACTTGAGTCGGATTGCTGCGGTCCAGAGGCTTGTATCCCCATTCATCAGACGGGCCGTAACTCGTGCCGCCGCGGACTCCGCCGCCGCAGAGCCAATTCGTGAACACATAAGGATTGTGATCGCGACCTTTGCTGCCCTGAGTCGATGGCATGCGACCGAATTCTGTAGTCCACAGAATCAGCGTGTCCTCAAGCAGTCCACGTTGCTTCAGGTCCTTGATCAGAGCGGCCGTGCCGATTGCCATGCCCATCGCCAGCGGCTTGTGGTCACGTTCGATGTCTTCATGGCTGTCCCAATTACGACGAGGGAATCCATTGTCGTTTCCAGACCAAACCTGAATAAAACGGACGCCGCGTTCCAGCAACCTGCGAGCGATCAGGCACTTGCGTCCGAAGTATTCTGCTTCCTCCGGAATGTTGATCTCAGCAGGATAAGTCGCACCAGGATTGTTGAGACCATACATTTTCAACGTCGACTCTGTTTCTCCAGACAGATCAAAAACACCCGGAGCGCTCAACTGCATTTTCGCCGCAAGTTCGTACGACCGAAGTCTCGCTTCCAGCCGCGAATCGCCGGGCCGTTGACGGTTGTAGGATTCATTCAGACGTTTAAGCAACAATTGCCCATCTGTCTCCGCGCCGGGCGTTACAAAATCTGCAGTAGCGGTTAAGTCATCAATCGGCGTGCTGCGTTGAGGAAAAATCATGGTGCCCTGGTGACTTGCCGGCAAGAACCCAGCACCCCAGTTTTTGGGACCGTTGCTGGCAAAGCCGCGATGGTCAGGCAATACAACAAACGTCGGCAGATTCTCGTTGAGAGACCCCAACCCATAGCTCACCCAAGCACCCATTCCAGGAAAGCCAGGGCGGTCGAAACCAGTCGCCTGAAGATAGGTCGCCTGACTGTGGACGCCCGTCTTGCCGATCATGTTGTGAACGAAGGCCATGTCATCGACACAGTCACCCAATGGAGCGACAACTTCGCTGATTGCCTTGCCACATTCGCCGTACTGCGAGAACCTGAATGGCGATTTCATCCATGGTCCGAGTCCGTCCTGAAACGCTTCGACATGTTCGCCGAAGTCAGACGATTCACCGTGATGCTTTTCCAGTTGAGGCTTGTGGTCCCACAAGTCAACATGACTGGCAGCACCAGCCATGAACAACTGAATGATGCGTTTCGCTTTTGGCGGATGATGCAACACGCCACGCAGAATCCCCGTGTCGATTGCGGCGGATGTCGAAGCACTTGCGTTTGCGGCAGCGGTTGCTTCGTGCAACATCACAGCAGCAGCGAGACCACCGATTCCCTGACCGCTGGAATCCAGAAACTGACGGCGATTGATGGTCATAAGAATTCCAATACTCTGCATTGAGGCAAGCGGCAGAAACGAGTCCAGCAAGTATGTACACTTCGCGTGGTGAGAAATGAGGCTATCGATTTAATATGTTTTCGCAACCCAAAACGTCAGTGAGGGATCGAATTGCCTGCACGCTTTGTCTCAAATCCCTCGCTGACGCGTCGGGTTACGATAAAATCGACAGCCTGCACCGGGGGAGAAGGGACACGCAACGAATGCCGTTGTTCGGTATGGTCAATTCGCAATCTACGCTCGATATTAATCCGCCCGAATCATAAATCGTTTCCTCCGGATCTCCATCACAGTATGTCAAAATTCAACGCTACGCTCCAGAGCCCCTTGTATTGGTCTCCACTTTCGGCTCGGACAGCACGCACCCAGGCTTGGTAGCGGCCTTTTGGAAGAGTGCTCGCAAGTGTGTAGGACGTTCGCAACATGTTTGGCTGATAAACAATCTTCTGCTTGACCGGCGTACCAAGATAGTTGACCCACAGTTCGTAATGAGTCGCCGCGTTGATGGAATTCCATTTTAGAACTCCGTTAGCAATAGTCACCACTGGAGCCGGGCCAATCACCAGTTGCTGCTTCGCACTCAGATTACTGCGCGAACCATCGGCGAAGATCGCTCGGACCTGAATTTGATAGGTCCCGGGACTTAAAATTCTGTCAACACGATGGCTTGTTCCGACGATGCCCAGTCGATCGTAAATTGCCGCTATGATACCGGCGCGGGTCACAACAACTTGATACGTCGCCGCGCCTGTGATGGTTCCCCAGGTGATTGTTGGCGTGCTATCGACAGTCGCTGCGCTTGACGACTGAATCAAAACCGTCACCGGCTGGAAGATTTCGTATGACAGCGATGTCCATTGAGACGCACTTCCGATGAAACTGGCGTAGACTCGCAACGTGTATTGACCTGGTCTCAAAGGTGCCGGAGGCGTAAACGTGGTGCCGAGTTGCGTTTTCGAATAAAGCACAGCCTGTGTCAAAGAATTCCGCAGGTCATAGGTGTATGAGACAGCCGTTGGAACGGCATCCCATGCAAATCCGGTCTCGGTCGATCGCAGATTGGCTGGCGGAATCAGGATTCGAACAGTCTGCCCCGAACCCCATGCGGAAAGCGGACGATTTCCTTTGACGGCGTGGACGCGAACGGTGTAATTGCCACCTGCCAAATCCATCGTCGGCACGTGCCGAAGGCTCTTCAGATCGTTTGCTTCGTAGACAACTGTTGACGTTCCCGCCAGCACGAGCTGAATGTTGTAGCCAGTCGCTCCGGCCACAAGTGGCCATGTGAAGGCTGGACGGCTGGTTCGCTGAACTCCGATGCCACCAGTCACCGCAATCGCTGGAAGTACCACATCGAATTCATTCACTGCCGACCAGTATGTCATCGTTCCGTTGGCACGTGTGCCGCGTACCCAGACGGCATATTTTGCTGGCGTCAGAGTTGGATCAATACGAAACGAAGTCGAAGTCAGCCCGGTGTTGTAAAGAACTCGCGTCTTCGTGTCACGATTCGTGAGCCAGATTTCATAGCTGACAGCGTCCGATGGACCGACCCACTTGAAGGTGGGACGTGTGTCAGTTGTCGCCGACGGAGTGGAAAACAGCACCGGATCAGCACCGACAGTAAAGTCTTTGGCCACGCTCCACGCCGAAGCATTCCCGAGCACCGGCAAACTCCGCACCCAGATGCGATACGCACCATTCGAAAGATCGCTGCCGACAACATACTGTGGATCATTG
>JBDNFT010001153.1:0-4409 GCA_041689695.1 Planctomycetaceae bacterium
AGAGGAGGACGGCTGCACAAAGTGCAGCCGTGAGAAAGCCTCCTCTCCGAGTCGGGTCAAACGATGCGCCCCCCTTCCGGAATAGAACTCACCTAAAATTGTTTTGGGCAGATTGCTATTTGTCGCGCACCCCAGGCTGTGCCAGCCCTCTGGGCCTGGATTGCCTCAACTTTTCGATTTGGCATTTCCTCCAAGTCTGAAGTCCTGGCCCTTGATGTCTCTCGTGCTGAACACTGCAAACTGAAAACTCAACTCCTCACTTCGTCCCAAAACACATCACTTTCCCATCCAGCGTCGTTATTAATAATCGCCCGTTGGCTCCGGCAAGACCGTCCCAGGATGGAAGCGTGTCGAGCTGCACTGTGGACATCGATACAGATCCGGCGCGATCACATGTTCGTCCAAAAGTTCACTGTGACAGTCAGAACACTTTTGTGTTATGGCAGTGACTTTAGCTGTTTCCAGAATCGCAAGTTCAGTCTGCATTTCTTCTTCGTCATCATGTATCTGCTTGATACCGAATCCATGATCCACCAGACGGCGAGTGTTGGTCTTGATGAACGGGTACAACAGCATGCCGCCGAAGAAACCGCCGATATGACATCCGAATGCAACCCCGCCGGAATTGCTGTTCGAACTTGTGCTCATGAATCCGCTCCACTGCGAGTACATCCAGAACATGGCATAAACGACGGTCGGTACTCGAATCACCATCGACTTGAAGAAGAGGAAGACCCACGTCTTGATCCTGGTGTCCGGACCAACGGAGATTCCATAAACACCGATAACGCCTGCGATCGCTCCACTTGCACCAACAAGTGGAATCTCTGCGCCCCAGCTTAATGCGGCATGTGTCAAACCAGCCGCGATGCCGGTGACAAAATACATCAGTAGGAATCGTTTGGTCCCAGGAAACTCTTCAAGTGTTGGTCCGAATGCCCAGAGCACCACCATGTTTCCGAACAGATGCATGAATCCTCCGTGCAAAAACATATATGTCACGACGCCGACAACCGATCCGGAGGCGAGTTCTGTCGGAATCAATCCGAATCCCAGCATGAAGTCATTCAGATATCGGGGATGAGTACCAAAGTCCTGAGCAAGCCGGAGCTGATATGCCGCAACAATGACATGGACAACGATCAGTGAAATTACACCTTTGGGAACTCTGGTTCGTTCTACGTCGTCGCCAAATGGAATCAGCATCTCTGAAGTCTCCGGACACAATAAGTTGTACCTCAAGACGTCTGCGACAAGACTGCTGCTTGAGGGCAATCGTGCGGACAGGCGTGCAATTCAATTCAAACCCAGTCCGAGCTTCTGTAGTGGTGGACAAATTTCCCAAAGCCAAAGGTGACATTGGCGGACGCATCGTGGAAAACTGATCTATTCGGAACGAGCAAATCTACGGTCACTGATCTGCATTAAATCGCAGGCCGCCTGAAGGCTGAACTCCAACTGTGTGATCTCGACGTCAGAACTGCTTGCGAAGTTTGGTCAGCAGACGATCCAGTTGATTGGCGAAATCCTGTTTGTTTCTGGCGCTGTACGGAGCCGGGCCACCGGTTTCCATTCCGGTACCTCGCAGTTCGTCCATCAGATTTCTGGCCGCAAGGCGAGACCCGACATTATCAGCGTTTAATTCTTCGCCGCGTGGATCAAGCACAGTCGCACCGCGCGCGACGGCGTTGGCGGCGAGCGGGATGTCGGCTGAAATGACCAGATCTCCGGCGCTCAGCAGCTCTACGATTCGACGGTCCGCCACGTCTGCACCGGCTTTGACGAGTTCAAAATGGATTAGTTCCGACTTCGGAACGTACATCATCTGATTGGCGACAAAGTTCAGATGAATCTGCAATCGCTTGCTGACTTTGTACAGGATTTCCTTGGCTTCGACCGGACATGCGTCCGCATCAATCCAGATCTGCATAGGAATAGGCTTTCTGAATGACGTTAAATACGTCACGATGTGTACCGATGAAATCATTGGTGAGCGGTCAGCGTAAGCTGGCCGGTACAATGCGATTTGCGAATTGGTTATCTTACGCTTGCGAATCGCAGATGTACCGGTGCCACACCGCTCGCCGGAATAAGGTTTAAGTTTATTCAGGAGGAATCGTCGTGCTCAAATCTGCAAAGTCTTGTCTATGTATGGTGATCATAAACCTTGCCTGCCAACATGCAAACGGTGACGACTGGACTCAATTTCTTGGCCCACAGCGCAATGGCACTACGGCCGAAAAAAATCTGATCGACGCGTGGCCATCCTCTGGACCAAAAATCGCCTGGCGAACGCCGCTGGGCGTCAGCATGTCAGGAGTGGCCGTTGCGAACGGTGCGGCGTTCACAATGTTTCAGGATGATGCATCACAATTCGTCGTGTGTCTGAACGCTGCTGACGGAAAAGAACGTTGGCGAACACCTGTTGCTCCGATGTATGAAAACGCTATGGGACATGGGCCACGTGCGACGCCGACAGTTGCTGACGGCCACGTTTTTGCATTCACAGGCGAAGGAGTTTTGGCAGCTTTGAAATTGGATGATGGCAAACTGCTGTGGTCCGTTAGTGTACCAAAGTTGCTGAAAGGCAAACCGAACGAATATGGTGTGTCGTGTTCACCTCTGGTCACTGACGGTCTTGTTGTCGTGCATTCGGGAGCAGACTCAGCCGCTGTGGCGGCATTCAAAATCGCTGATGGAAAGTTGGCATGGCAAGCCGGCAAGGGCAATGCCGGATATTCATCACCCGCGCTGATGAAGTTGGGCGGGGAAACACAAATTGTTTCGTTGACGGCCGCCGGTGCGATGGGAATAGAACCGGCGACTGGCAAACAACTCTGGTCATTTCCATATCCGACCGAATACGACTGCAACACGGCGACACCCGTGCAGCTCGACGATCAGCATGTTCTGATTTCTGCGGGCGAAAATCATGGTTCGGTGATTCTTGCTTTGCAGGCCGGTAAGAATGGTATGACGGCAGAAAGCGTCTGGTCGTCGCTTGGTAAGGACAGTCAACTGCGAGCCGAATGGCAAACGCCCGTGATTCACGATGGCTATTTATATGGTCTCGACAATCAAGGCAGCGCCGGGCCGATCACGAATCTCGTCTGTGTACGGTTAGAAGATCATAAGACGATGTGGCAGAAGAATCGCTTCGGCAAGAGCAATCTGATTCTGGCCGATGGCAAGTTGTTCCTCACGACAATGGAAGGCGAAGTTGTGATCGTTGAAGCAAGTCCGAATGAATTCCACGAACTCGCACGAGCAACCATCATGGAGACAACTCGCCAGGCGCCAGCACTTGCGAATGGTCATTTATTCGTTCGCGACGACAAGGACGTGATCTGCATTGATGTGAAAGGAAAGTGATGTTTCTCGTTCCGGGGCTCCAGCCCTGGAACGCAATGCCATGGAGGCTCCCGCCTCCAGCGAGAATCCATGGGAGGCAGGAGCCTCCAGAGCAGTGTGTTCCGAGGCTCCAGCCTCAGAACAAGAACTCTATCCCAATCGCTGGCGTTCAATCGATTCTGCAATTTGTTCCGCGATGCCTGTCACGAAGCGGTCCAGATGACTGGCGGCATGGTTGGTGCGTTCACGCCATTGATTCATGATGGCGATTTTTCGCAGGCCCTTGAACAGAGTTCCAATCGCCGATCCCAGCGCGCGGCTGGTGGGGTGGAAGATCATGGAGGCGGCTTGCTCCGGGATTTCTTCGTCGATGGAATCTATCGCGACGCGAATTGCCATAAAGCGAATGTCGCGTTCCTGGCAAACCTGCGCAACCGCCAGACTGCCGGTGTCGGCGGCGAGACCCGGGAAGCGGTCGCGAAGAGCTAACTTTTCGGACGGCGTCACGGGATGGAAATCTGCCACGATGAGCTTGCCGACGTGAATACGTTTGCGAGCGGGAATGTTGCACTTTACCGGCATGCTGTTGACATGCGTGTCGCTGATTTCATTGGCGACGACAATGTCGCCGGGTTCTACGTCTTCGGACAATGAAGAGCTGAATCCGACGGAAAGAATCCACGTCGGACGGTGCTCAGCGATCAGCAGTTCCGTTGCCGCGCGATGCGCGGCGAAACCTTCGTCAGCTTCTACGACGACAATGCGAGTTGATTCGCCAAGAAAGCCGCCGCGTACGGTAATTTTCTTTTCGGAGTAACTGCGTGTGCGATCAAGACGTCTGAGAAACGGCTTCACTTCGCCTTTGTGCGTGCAGACAATCCCGATGTCGGCGGAAGAGCGGTCTGGAGCCGCTTCTTCCGTCGTCGCTTTCGGTTTTGTGTCTTTGCCGGAATTACTACTCATACCGGAATCGCTCACGCTGACGCCTCAAAGTCCTTCATAAACTGCACGAGTGCATCCACGCCTTCCGGAGGAAATGCGTTGTAGATGCTGGCTCG
>JBDNFT010001154.1:0-4337 GCA_041689695.1 Planctomycetaceae bacterium
ATCCAGCGGCAATGTCGGCCTTAGCGACATTCGAAAAGCCGTGGCATTTTCCAATTCAGTCGGTGGACTGGACAAAGCGATCGCGATTCTTCAAATCCTGAAGGTGGCCAAAGAAGTTCAATAGTCGCACAGTAAGACAGGCGATCAGCGGCGATTGATGAGAGAATTTAAAGTGCGAAGTGCTCTTGAGTCGTTTTTCGGTATTCAGATACCCTACGACTCCACTTCGAAATTCTTAGCCCGCCGCCTTCTGCCACAGGACCACGCAGATGCAATCTGCGTCCCGTCAAACCTGCGTCAAGCCTTTGCAGCACTCAGCAAACACACTTTTTGCGTCGCTGAATTCGTTGCTGCGCGCCGTTGATGGGCGAGTCATCATGCTGCGCCCATTGCCGCCGAATTTTGATCATCAACATGATGACATTGACGTGTCAATGTCAAACGATCAACGCCAGCAACTACTGCGAGCTGCGTTTACGTCTTGTCTGCAGAAGGAACTTCATTGTCGCATTGAGCGGAGTTCGCCCTCAAAGACACGTCTGACACTTTGGACTGTTGATGCATCACAGAAGCTGATGATTGATCTATGGACTGACTTCGACCAACTTCCGCTCCGTCGTCATCATCGCATCTCAGCGGATCGCCTGCGGAATGCACTCACGGAATCTGCCAACGATCAGATCCCGGCATTGCATCATTTGCCGCCAGACATCGATCTGTGCTTGCTGATTCAGCATCTGGCGAAGAAACGAAAACCATTAAGCAGCTCTGGCGTGCGACATCGTATCTCCTTCGCCTGCGATCGCCTGAAATCATGGTCACCCGAACCAGACCCGCGATGTTTGCCGCTGGATCTGCTGCACAGCCTTCGAAGCGTGGCCGATCGTTTGCCACAGGCAATCGTCGTCACGCCAAATTCCATGGCTGTTGCTCAGGAGTACCTTCTTTTGCGGCTGGCGAATGTCCCGGGCAATCGAGGCTTGCGGATTCTTGAACGCCGCAAGCGACGCGGTGTGTTGACCGACGCACGCAAGGCGATTCTTCACCGGCGGCCAACAATCGCCGTGATCGGAAGCGATGGTGCCGGAAAGTCATCAGTCATTTCGGCGCTTTTAGAAAAACAGATCGCAGAAAAACAAATTATCGTTGTGCCACTCGTCGCCAGAAAGTTGTATCGCCGGTCGTTGATCTATCAACTTGTCAGCGGACTTGCGAAGAGACTGCTGGGCACAAATCGAGATCGCTTTGACAGTTTTGTTTCCATCCCGATTGCTCTTCGAGCATTAACGGCTGCATGGGGCCACGCAATTCTTCGTTCTAAACGTCAGACGCCAATATACGATCGTTCCGTTGGCAGCTTTCTCATCACGGATCGAAAAACTGACTTGCCTTGCACATCCCTGGCCGCGACATGGATTGAACCTTTAATCCCGCCGGTCACAAGTGTATTGCTCGCACTGCCACATTCAGAACTTGTCCGTCGGAAGAATGAAATGTCGGCACCCGGCCACGAAACATATCAACGACTTCTGTTTGAACAAGCTCTCAGGCAGCAACCCACGGACATCATACTTCTTGCCAGCCTCGAGTCCGCACAGGCGACAGCAGCAGTTGCGGCTGAACTGTTGTGGCACGGCTCGACGCCAAACGATGCCTCCCGCGAGATATCGCCAAGCGGAAAGGCAGCGGCATGAAGTCACCACTTCGACTTTTCAACGCCCTGATCGATCATCATCGTCTTGCTGAACGACGACGACAAGTGGAATGGGAGCTGGGCGTCATCTTCAAAACCGCCATTACACTGCAGCCGACATTGTCTGGTGGTGGCTTCGATCGGATGTATCTGGCTCATCGCGACTTCGCCCCAAGGCAAACTCTTGCCAGCGTCCGGATCAATGTTCCTGGGCGAAACGTGGCGGCAAAAGAGCCAAACCTGCCGCGTATTGCCTTGTCGGCTGAAAACCGCATCCATCGCGAAGCTCGGGCTTACCGCCAGTTGTCATCAGTCGGGCTCACGCCGCGTCTGATTGCTCGTGGCGACTTTTTCCTTGCAAATCACTGGCTCTCGTGGCCCCGATTTTCCGACATCCTGAGACATCACGGCCATCTGCTGTGGGACATCCTGCCGGTTGTTCTTAACTCTATCCGAGAGATGCACGAGAACGACGTGGTTCACATGGATCTGAACGACGGCAACATTCTGATCGCTCCAAACTTTCAGTCCGCTGTCATAATTGATTTTGAATACGCCCCGTTGCATTCTATGAGTACGTTCGATCAGCAGCGATTCGATTTTTTGCGTTTTGCTCATAACCTCTTGAAGCCACGTCGTGGTCGAGAGGCTGCTTTTCAACAACCGCAAAAATTCGTCGATCTGTTTGCAAAGTACGTCCCGGAGGCTGGCTATGGAATTCCGGATGCCATGGATTCAGCGTGGTTTTCACGGGTTAACGATCATCCGGTAATTCGTGCAGGGTTTGAAGAGATTTTTGGCGTGCTGGATATTAAATCGCGAGCGGCGGCATGAACCAACCTGCCTGCATGAACCAACCTGCCTGCATGAACCAACCTGTTAGCGTGAACCAATTTGTCTGCATGAACTGGGGCACTGCCTATGGAGCCGACTATGTGAATCGGCTCTATTCCATGATCGCTCGAAATACGCAGCAGCCGTTTCGCCTTGTCTGCTACACAGAATCTACGTTCGGAATCCGCAGCGAAGTGGAATGCTACGATTGCCCCGAGGTTGACATTCCGTCTCCAAAACGCAATCGCGGCTGGAGAAAGTTGGCACTGTGGGCTAGCGAACTACCGGGCCTCAGCGGTACCGTGCTGTTTCTGGATCTGGACATTGTGATCACAGGCAGCCTGGATGATTTCTTTAAGTACCGTCCCGACGCTGATTTTTGTGTGATCCACAACTGGACGCAACCAAACCGACTGATCGGAAACACTTCCGCGTATCGATTCACAGTCGGCAGTCATCCGGAAATCCTCAGGCGATTCCTTGATGATTTCCGATCGGTCTTAGCCGCGTATCCAAATTCGCAGCCTTACATTTCGTCATGCCTGGAAAATACGATTGAGTTCTGGCCGACAGACTGGTGTCGCAGTTTCAAACGCCATTGCGTTCCACGCGGAGTGACTCGCTGGTTTCGCCAACCGCTCTTGCCGACTGGTGCGAAGCTGATTGCTTTCCCCGGCCAGCCGAATCCTCACGAAGCGGTCAAAGGCATCTGGCCCGCTCCGTGGTACAAACGCATCTACAAACACATCCGTCCCGCCGACTGGATTCAGCAGCATTGGCGTTGAATGGCTTAGGCCGGTCAGTGTATTGCGGCCTGAATTGTTGCCACCAATTGGTTCAACTTGCCTGGGGGGCAAACCGATGGTATGCTGACAGAAGGCCAGTGAACAAAAATCGGCTACATGCCGTGTGGTCCCGGAATTCGTTCCGGGAGACCCTATATTCACTGGCTTTTTTATGCGCTGTCGGGAATTGCGGGTGGGAAGATTGGGCGTGTCGGTCCGTAAGTCATGCCCCGCCGATTGCCGTGTTCGATGTCAAGATCCACGATTTCCCCCACTTTGCTCCAGAGCATTTCGATAAATCCCGACTCGCCCAGCTCGAAGTGTCGCTGTAGAGCCCACATAAAGTAATCGCAACCTTGCAGACAAGGATCTTCGCGAGATCCTTTCGCTTCGATAGTGATCACGTGCCGTCGGTGAAAGCCAAACTTCAGGAGAAAGTCTTCGTCAGCGACTCGGAGAGCTTCCCGCAAAGCTTGGTTTCGAGTGGTGTTTCCTCGACTCGCAAACACAAGGTTGAGTTCATCCGCAGTTTGGCGAAGTCGTCCAAACAATTCACGTGTCAGCGTGTGGTAGACTTCGTTCTCGTTGAATCGGTACGCGGGATTGGCGACGTTTTGCTGCAGGACAAAATTTGCAAGGTCCGTCTTGTTTCTGACGACTGCATAGAATTTGATCTCGTGCTTCAGCAGGCATTTGAAGACTTCCCGGCGAACCTCCCGCCGGCCGGCCTTCGCATGTGTAGAATCGGTTCCTGCCACCTTCAGCGTCTCCTTCGTTTATGAGCGTAATGCTGTTTATACCCGGGCGCACCACAGTAACAAAATGCGATTCAGGGTGTCGAGAATCGTGTTCTGGGTTCGCGTCATGGACTCATCCGCCCGTCGGAATTGATTTCCCCAAGATTTCAACCACGGGTTTGACGTGCTGATGTTCGCCTTCTGAGCTTTCGAATCCGGTAGGTCGCGGTGAAAATGCTGTCTGAGCGGCATGCAATAAAATTGCATCCTTCACTCGTGGGTCGCTAG
>JBDNFT010001155.1:0-3621 GCA_041689695.1 Planctomycetaceae bacterium
ATCGCAGGCACTGCCAATTTACCGGCAGCGTGCATCTGATGTAAACGATGAACGCCAGTCGTTGTTTCTTCCGAAAGACCTCGAATGCCTTTCAATAGCTCTGGGAACTTGTCGTGAACCATGACCGTCAGGTCACCACCGTCGTCCAGAATCATGTTGAGCGGTTCGCCGCTTGGGAAGAACAGAGTCTGCTCAATGCACCAATCGAACTCTTCGGCGCTCATGCCTTTCCAGGCGTAGACAGGAATACCAGCGACTGCGATGGCAGCGGCCGCGTGGTCCTGAGTCGAGAAGATATTACAGCTGGACCACTGAACCTCAGCCCCCAGAGCTGTGAGCGTTTCGATGAGGACTGCGGTTTGAATCGTCATGTGCAGGCAGCCTGCAACACGCGCTCCCTTCAGAGGCTGTGTTTCTGCATATTTCGCTCTCAGCGCCATCAAGCCGGGCATTTCGATTTCGGCAATTTCAATCTCTTTGCGCCCTAATTCGGCCAGTGCTATATTCGCTACTTTATAGGGGAGTGCAGACACGGTACTCATGTATTGGATCTCGCAGGTGAAAGGAACAAAACTTAGGATGAGAGGCATTCCGCACAGCCGGAATGAAATTAACAGCCAAAATCACACGTGAGACGATAAAGGAACGCCCCACCCTCGGCAACACGTGAGATCGAAAAGTGGTTGATTTCTGCGAATTGAGGCAGCCAAGACCACTCGTGGTCTGTTGATTGAATGCGCTCTATCACACGGGGCTTCTAAAGAGTGCAACTTCACAACTGGCACTTCGGGTGGGAATTCAATCAAAATGCCTTAGCTGAATCTTGCCGTTACCAGCGAAACATGGAAAGCTCTGCAAGGTTGGGTAATTTATTGCGAGCATTCCCATTTTTCTGCGGCAACCGTGGCAGATTCTTCTTCTGAGTGCTGTTTCACTGTCACGATGCAAGGGCAATGACCGAAACAGAATGATGAATCCCGGGTGGAATTCTGCGCGGTTTCTGTCAGAAGGCAGAATTCGCCGAACACCCAGGTGGCTGACTTGGAGGTCAGCTCGATCAATTGAACCTCAGTGTTACGAGTGGATTGTGCCATGAGGAAATTAACTCTACCGCTGGCCTTGTTGGCCGTTGGAGCGATCCAGGGCTGTGCAACAGGGCCACAGTTTTTCGGGCACACCGACAAAACGAGCTGCCACGAACCTGGTTCCGATGAGTGGTGGGCCGAAAAAGCTTTGCTTCCTCCTGGCGAACGAGCTCATTGCAAAAAAGGCAAAGTGTGGCCGGCAGTTCCGCGATCTAGTGAGCCAAAGCAACAGTTCTCGCACATCTACCACAGTGCGCACTACTGGCCGCTTCCATATGTCTGTCAGGACCGCGCAGCAGTCCGTGATATGATCGGCTTTCAGACCGGTCTTGGCTGGCAAGAGGAAACGACACTTTATGATCGTCATTTCGATCAGGTCACAAATCAGTTGACTCGCGCCGGTGAGATGCACCTGCAGCGAATTGTCTACGTACTCCCTCCAGAACACCGTGCCGTCTACGTGCAATCAACTCACGACGACGGATTGGACGCCATGAGGATGGAAATCGTGCATGCAGCAGTAGCATCATTGTCGCAAGGAAATAACGACGTCCCGGTTTCACTTCGCATGTGCCAGGAACTCAGCCGAGCCGCATCAGAAGTTCAGTCGATCAATTCGATGTATAACGGCAGCATTCCATCACCTCGAATTCTATCCGCAGGCGGTGGCGGTGCCGCTGCTGCGGGTTCTACGCCGTAAATTTGTTGCTGACAATTGCTGCGTCGGATACGCAGGAGACGCGAAGGTTCGGGCCATCGCGTCTTCTTGTTTCCACGCTCGACAACGAATACGGGCGCACGCAAAATCTGATGAAAACTGCCGGAATGCAGTGTGCTTGCCAAATCGTACATTGAGGAAAAATCACCAAGCGCATTTTCTGCTGAAGTTGCAAAACCTCATTGGACGAACTGTCTTGGGAACACTGCGCACAGGGAGGTGCCAAATGAAATTCAATAAACTTCACGCAATGCTAATCATCGCCGGTTTGGGATTCTCATCCGGCTGCGCGTCAACCGGCCTGAAAATGCCTTTTGGAGAAACCTTCGCCTCCCTCGGCGCAAAAAAAACAGATTCGACATCTGCAATTCCAAGTGGCAGCAAAGCGGACCTGAGTCCGGAATTTCGCGAGGCTCAAAAGGTTTTCAAGAAAGATCCGGAACGCACTCTTCTGGCGTGGGCACGCTGGCAGGAAGACGTCGGTGAATACGGTGAAGCGCGACAAAAATATCGCGAGCTGCTGATCGCTTACCCGGACAACATTGACGCTCAACTTGGACTGGCTCGCATTGAACTGGCGTGCGGGCGGATCCAGCAATCTGAAGACATCCTGCTTGAAGTTGCTCAAAAGCGCCCGACAAATGCGCAAGTGCGCCTGGAGCTTGGCCGCTTGTATACGCAACAGGAAGAATGGCCGAAAGCCATCGCTGCCTTCGAAGACGCCTCTGCCATCGATCCGGAAAACCAGGTCTGTCGATACGAACTTGGCGTCGTGTTTGCGCGTGTTCATCGTTACGATCAGGCGTTGTCGCATTTGACTTATGCGGTCGGTGAATCTGCGGCAAATTACAACATCGGTTATGTGTTGCACGAACAAGGCAATAACACCGAAGCCGTTGAATGGTTTCAAAATGCATTGCAATCGCATCCAGACCCACGCACAACCGAAATGACGAATACAATTCTGGCCAAGATTTCGCCACAGAACTCGGGAAATCGAAACAACGCTCCAGCGTATCCTTCCGCCAATCCATCTGATGAATTTCTGGCGCGACGAGCGAAACAGTCAGCCATGGATCAGTTTGAACCTGCATCCTTTGAGCAACCTGTGATTCAAGGCGCTGCGACCTGCAGTCCGCGACAAAATGATCAGCCGTTGCCGTTGGTTTCGAGCGTTGCAAGTTCTCAACAATACACGGAACCCTCCACACTTCTGCCACCCGTTAACCAGCAGGCTGCTGTTTATGGAAACGCCACCCCGCCGGCGTTTAAATCGCTGCGGCCAGTTTCCACGTCACCAACAGGTCAATTTAGAACTGTGTCGCATGCGACAGCACAGGAACCGGCGGCTCAACAAGTCGCTTCAGGCAATAAGCCTCCACAATGGCGCGGAAGAAGTCATCCGTCATCAACCGTTGATTTGCCGCCAGCGGCTGAAGCAACGCCAGGACAATGGCGTAGCCGATAATAAGGGATCGTCGCGAAATACAGTCCGTCAGCCTTTTCAGGCTGACTTCTTTTGCCGCATGTCAGGCTGGAAAGCCTGACGTAAGCTCCCATCAGTAAATTCTGCGGTTTAACAAATGCGTGCGAAAACAACATCCGGAGACAGACGTCATCCTCCGGATGTTTAGTTGTCTTGCCAACTTTCCCCACCGGCTTAACGCCCCAATGGCTTGGACTTAAGCCCAAAATGGGGAGAAACGCGGTTGAAATGAAACTGGGGTAGTTTGAAATGGCCTCCTTGATGCAAAGTGGGTTTGGTCTAACAAATCCACAACCGCAAGCAAGGAGGCACGCGATGATTTTAACACCGCG
>JBDNFT010001156.1:0-10383 GCA_041689695.1 Planctomycetaceae bacterium
GCCTACGTAGTCCGACCTGTCCTAGGTCGGATTCCTTCGGCGCGGTGACATGTTCGGTAGACTCATTTCTGCCACTCGCTTAGAAACCACACGTCGCAACCTCTGGGTTGTTTAGGTAAAACTGGTTGTCTTGGCGTTGCGTTCCAGCGATATCGATTCGCCCTGCTCCGCCGTTTTTTTCATTTGGAAAGAATGCAGGAGATCACTGACGGTCTCGCCTTATGACGCCCGTCTGCGATATTGTTCGGTATCTGCGGATTGTGAACACACGGCGGCTCGAAGTGTTTATTCATTCGCGTGTTTTGCGAAATTGTTCTGACAAGATTCGGAGTTGTGTCCATGGCTGGTTCTGTGCGGTTGGTTCTGGCGTTTCATAATCACCAGCCGGTCGGTAACTTTGACGGCGTTTTCGAACAAGCGTATCGCGACAGTTATCATCCGTTTCTTGACGTATTGCAGGATTATCCTGAAATCCCGTTTGGCCTGCACACATCTGGCAGCCTGCTGGAATGGCTGGAAGTCCGGCACCCGGAGTACATCGATCGCGTTCGGAAAATGGTTGCATCGTCGCAGATCGAAATCATCGGCGGTGCTTTTTATGAACCAATCTTATCCAACATTCCACGCCGCGATCGAATCGGTCAGATTCAACGGTATTCAGAGCATTTGAATCAGTTGTTCCAGACATCCGTGCGCGGGTTGTGGTTGCCGGAACGGGTCTGGGAACAGTCGTTTGCAGGTGACATTGCCGCGGCCGGTCTGCAATACACCATGGTTGACGACTATCACTTTCGTTGCGCAGGTATTCCTCAGAGCGAATTGATGGGCTATTACTCGACGGAAGACGAAGGGCGTCTGCTGTTCATGTTTCCGGACAGCGAACGTCTGAGATATCTGATTCCGTTTGCCAAGCCGGAGGAGTGCATTGCCTATCTGAAAGAGATCGCCACTACATACGAAAATCCGGTGATTGTCTTTGGTGACGACGGCGAGAAATTCGGTTCATGGCCGGAGACACATCAGCATGTTTACACTGACGGCTGGCTGCGAAAGTTCCTCGATTTGTTGCGAGACAACGAATCATGGATCAAGGTCACAACGCCGTCCGGCGTGCTGGATCATGTCGCGCCAATTGGTCGCACGTATCTTCCTGATGCCAGCTATCGCGAGATGAACGAGTGGGTTCTGCCACCTGCGTCGCAAAAGGAATTTGTAAGTCTAACGCGACTGCATCCGGACAACGAAGAATGGCAGCGACTTGTGCGATTTACACGCGGCGGTTATTGGCGCAATTTCCGGACGCGATATCCGGAAAGCAACGAAATGTACGCGCGGATGATTGATGTCAGCAATCGGTTGGCGACACTTCAGGCCAAGGACGATCTTTCGGAAGATGCGCAGGAACTTCTGGAAGATGCCGTGACGCACCTGTACCGAAGTCAGTGCAACTGCTCATACTGGCATGGAGCCTTTGGTGGCCTGTATTTGCCGCACCTGCGAAACGCGGTTTACAAAGAACTGATCGAAGCTGAAATGCTGATGGATCAGGTGACTCGCGGCTCAGGTGCATGGGTTGATGTGGCCGTTGGAGATTTTAATCTTGACGCTCGCCAGGAAATGAAACTCAGCAATCATCGCATGGTGGCATTGTTCTCGCCGGCGGTGGGGGGGCACTTGTATGAACTGGATCTCAAGGCCAATGAAATCAATATTCTGGCGACGCTGAATCGTCGTCCAGAACCGTATCATCAAAGAATCATCGACCATGCGAACAATGTCGTGTCCGCTGGCGATGCGGATCTGGCGTCCGTTTCCAAGGAAATCAAATTCCGTCAGCCAAATCTGGAAAAGAAGATCAGCTACGACAAATGGCCACGCAAAAGTCTGGTCGACCTGTTTCTGCAACCGAGTGCAACGCATGAAGATTTCCGTCGTGGCAACTCCATGATCGGCGATTTTGCCACGGGCACGTATGAGGCCAGTGTTCGCAAAGGCGATCAGAAGATTGCAGTGGAAATGCGACGCAAGGGCCGCGTGACTGATCTGCACGGCGAGGTTCGCAAGATCGTCGTTCTGTCATCGGATCGGCCGAACGAAATATTGATTCAGTATCATGTCGCCGGGTTTCCACAAAATGTGCCGTTGCATTTTGGTGTGGAGCTGAATTTTGCCGCAATGCCGGGCGGGGCCGATGATCGCTACTTTTACGATGCCGCCGGACAACGGCTCGGCACTCTGGATACCATGCTGGATCAGCACAATTCTGAACGCATCAGCCTGGTTGACGAATGGCTTGGACTGGACGTCAGCGTAGAAATGTCGCGAGCGGGTGGCATCTGGACGATGCCGATTGAAACCATCAGTCAGTCGGAAGGCGGATTCGAAGCTGTTCATCAAAGCGTCTGCATCGTGCCTCACTGGGAATTTATGATGCCCGAACAGGGAGCATGGGTTGTTGATCTGCGAATCGTCTTCGATAGCAGTGTCACGGCCGCACGAAAGCTCGTCCAGGCTGCGGCAAGGCCGAAAATTGCCGAGGTGACAGTGGGGGCTGGTGTGATGGGCGAGTAGTTTGAAGTGATCACACTTTGAAATCCCGTCGGCGGAGCGACCGGTGCACTGTACGCCCGTCGCTCCGCCGACAGGCTTCCCTTGGCCCTATCCAATTCCAAATCTGCGGCCAGACAACCATTTGCCTTCGGATTTGCTAAAGGATGCAGATCTGGGACAGATCTGCCTACGTTGTAGTCCTACTTTTCGCAGGTCGGATTCCTTCGGTACGGCGACATCTTTTGGTTGACCTGATTCTGTCTCTCGCCTTAGAAACTCTATTCAGCGTCGCTTGTCGCACTAACCAATTCGACTTTGCCGTCATTGCCCTGCTCTGTTTCCGCGATAGCCGATTCGTCAGCTTTTCGCTCCAGCCAAGCCGCCTGAAATCGCCCGGTAAACTGCCCGGCCACTGCTCCACCGATTTGGGCGATCGGACCGGCACCTGTTGCTAAGGCGCTCGTGGAACCGTAGTTGGCATGTAACACCCGTAGCCCATCGACTCGTTCTTCAGGTGTGCCGTGTTGCTCCACAAATGCGACGGCATCCCGGACATTCACAGATTCATGCCAGATGGAGACAAACGGCAACTGATTCACAGCCGCATAAGTTCCTGGCAGAGTTCGGCTTCTGACGTCCTTCGCATACGCCGTCGCTTCCACCGCCAGCGCAGGCACGTCGGAATGGACGTAGACGCTGTTCGTATATGGATTGTACTTGTCTAAGCCAATGATCCGACCGGGAACTAATGTATAACTGATCACACTCATCGTTCCCAGAGTATAGCGCCAGCCGGGTGCCACGGTTGTATTCTTGCGGAGTCTACTGAACTCATCAATGGGATCGTACTGATTGATTCTGGCACACAGCCCGTCGAGCTGATGCATTTCGGCAAATGTCGCAATTGATTCCGTTGTTCGATCGCTGACGTCGTGATTATCTACTCGACGATCCCACAGCAGTAGTTTGCGTGGCACGCCAAATAACCAGCCCGCTGAATCAATGACTCTGTTGGGGCGACCGTACCGGACATCCAATTCTGATGCATAATTCTCAGGGCACGACTGAGGTTGTTCTGACAGGGAACTGCTACATGCAGTTGTTCGATCGTGAACACAGCCACTCAGCGTCACCAGGACCGCGGAGAGTGTCAGCACGACAGCATTTCCAAATGCAATTCGCATCCATGCCTCAAGTTGAATGTTCTTTGGCGAAATCGGCGATTGTCGTTGGCGAGCGGGCGATGTCGATCCCTGGATGTTTGCCAGTCAAACGTGAAAATCAGAGTACTCACTTTTCCCTCTTCCTGACCGCGATCGACAGGCTTGCCGCGCAATGAAAAGCGATGATACACCGTCAAAGAGGTATCGTAAGAATCGACGCCACAGTTCAGGAATCCTTGCGCTTCGGTGGTTGTGGTGCTGATCCCGGTTTCGCGGCATGTAAAATATGTTGTGATCGCGATTTCAAGCTGTTGTTTATCGGCAGAAACTGCCTGTAAACCCGGGCTGCATTACGCACGGAAACGACCATTGCAAACCGCTCATTTCAAATCCGACAGTTGTTTATCGAGCGATCCTAAGAGCTTCCAGAAGGTGAGTTGTCCACGCATTGTGAAATGCGTGATATGTTCCAGCGGAAACGCGAGTCTAGTTGTGCATAGGCATAATCTTTCTCCTGTGCCTGATTGTGAGACAATTGCCCGCCAAGTCCAGCGTCCAGTTTGGCGTCTATCGATGAATGAAGCCGTCCCAGGATCCTATGCAAGTGTACCCAATCCTTGGCTGGCTGATCCAGTTTTGAACAGTGATTCACGAAAATCCTGGCCTCGTTCATCTCACATAGAGAAACTCATTGCTGTTCAGGACGACTCGACAGAATGAAGCCAGCCCGTGGTCGCCGATGAACAATGCTGCCGACTCAACTTCTTGTTGATCAGCTTCGCGAGCGTAGGCCACAAGGTAAACGAGCTTGATTTGTGCCACGGTCGAATCACCAGCTTCTCGTTCCATTCGATTTGCAAAATCGTCAGCCATTTGAAACACAAGCGCGTTGTTCATGAGAGCCAGCGATTGAAGTGGTGTGGTTGTCGCAGCTCGTTTTGGAGTGGTCACTGACGGATCTGGACAGTCAAACGTATCGAGAAACGGATTGCGACCTCCGCGAGGACTGAAGCGATAGATTGTTCGGCGGCGAGATTCCGGGCCAACTTCATCGATCGATTCGTAGAAGTTACTGCCTTTGAACTGGAAATGTCGGACGTCGCGATATCCGACGCCTCCAACGGCAGCGTTCAATTGGCCGGTGGCAACAAGTACTGCATCACGAATCTCTTCGGCTTCAAGTCGCAGTGGCGTCTTACGCCAGAGCAGCCGATTGTCAGCATCGATCTTTGCGGCGGCAGTATTCGGAGACGATGATTGCCGATAAGTCGCAGAGGTGACAATAAGTCGGTGCATAGGTTTGAGCCGATAGCCGTCGCTCCGGAATCTCTGCGCCAGCCAGTCGAGCAAATCTGGATGACTCGGATGACCGCCATTGAATCCAAAATCGCTGGGTGTCGTGACCAAACCTTGACCGAAATGATATTGCCAAAGGCGATTTACCATCACCCGAGAGAACAAAGGATTGTCGCGGTCTGTAATCCACTCAGCGAGCTTCATGCGACGATCAGCATCGCTTGCATCGGGAGGGAGTCCGAAGTCCGAAGACTTGCCCGTCACCGCGCTAAGAGCGGCAGGAGAAACAACTTCAGCAGGACTTCCGACATCGCCGCGATTCAGAACTTTTGTGATACCCGGGTTGCTGGAGATGCAGGTGTAGAGTAGCTGTGGCTGCGAATTGAAAAGCCCATCTTTTTCAGCCTGTAAGGACGTAACTTCGTCAGTCAATTGTCGGTGGAGTTTTCGCTCATCCAAAGAAAGTTTCGCCAGCATCTGAGCGTCGGAAACGTAGTTCCGGTCTGCGACGCCGGCAGATGCAGCCACTTCGTCCGCAGATAAAGCGCGATCATAAAGCTGAGCCCGCTGGATGCGACCGGTCAGCATTCGATTGCCGCCGACAGGACTGTGCCGCAAGCCAAAGATGACCTGCGATTTTCCAGCAGGATAGGGTTGCAAATCGCCAGGGCGATACGGTTCGCCATATGCAATTCCATCGCGGTAACCTGCAATCGTGCCGTCCTTTTGGTACACGATCGCAAAATGCACGGCACGATCTTTCGCATTGGTTTCTTCAACGCCATTGAACGGTTCAGTCCGAACAAAACCGTTGCTGCCAGCCATCCACTTCTTTGATTCACGCTCACCGAAGACGATTGCATCGAAGTTCGACCCGTCCAGCATCTGAACGCTGATGACTCCACCGCCAGCCTGATTCAGATCATCCAGTTGAACCCAGGCTTCGAGCGTCCTTTCGTGCAATTCCATCGTCAGCGGCTTCGTGGCGATGTACGAGTCTTTGCCGTTCAGAACAAGGCAGCCATCGACAATCTTCGCGCCACCGTGCGGGGTCGCGTCGAGTGATCCAAGGGTGTCTTTGAAGTTGTCGTCAAATTCCCACGTGGCCAATGCCTGCGGTGGATCTGGCAGCGGCGCATTGCCTGTTTCTCTTTCTGCGAGTATTTGTTCTCGACTGACGTTTTCGATCGAATTGATTTTTTTGCGGTCGGCTTCCAAACGAATATCAATGTCTGCGAGTCGTTGTTGATTCTCGCCTGACAATGGAATCTGCAGGCTGCGTTCACCATGTGTCGCGCCAGTCAATGCGGCTGCGAACTGGTAGTATTCCTTTTGTGAAATTGGATCAAACTTGTGATCATGGCAGCGAGCACAGTGGGCGGTGAGTCCAAGAAATGTCTGGCTCACGTTGCCAACCAGATCTTCCAGTTCATCCTGCGCCATCGACATTCTCATCTTGTCGTTGGCAGGCAACGTTGTGTTGTGCGGTCCAGCCACGAGAAACCCAGTGGCTGCGGCGGCATCAAAATCATTCGGATGCAGCATATCACCCGCAAGTTGCATGCGGACAAATTCGTCGTAGGGCATGTCCTGATTGAGAGCGTTGATGACCCAGTTGCGATAGGGATAGGCGTTGTCACGAGGCTGATCGTATTCAAAGCCATTGCTTTCTCCAAATCGCACGATATCCAGCCAGTGCCGAGCCCAGCGTTCGCCATAGTGCCGCGATGCCAGCAATCGATTGACCAGATTCTCATAGGCATGATCTGAGGTATCGCCGAGGAACGTTGTGATTTCGTCCGGCGTGGGAGGAAGTCCCAACAGATCGAATGACAATCGACGAATGAGCGCGCGTTTGTCCGCTTCAGGGGATGGAGTGAGTCCCGCTTCTGTGCGTTTCGCATCAACGAAGGCATCGATCGAATTTTCCGCCCAGCCGGGGCGAACCGTCGCAGGCGGCTGGGCGTTGCGAAGCGGCTGCAGTGACCACCAGTCAATTCCTGCGCGAGAATCGGTTGAATAGCGGAACGGATCAATTTTCTCCGTGCCCCATTTCGCTCCACTTTCGATCCATGACCTTAATTGAGCTTTCTCGTTTGCCGACAGCGGCTTCTTTGGCGGCATCTGATCGGAATCAATGTTTTCCCATAGCAAACTCGTTGCCAGCTTTCCAGGATCAATCGCGATTCCTGATTCGCCTCCTGCCATTGCAGGTTCACGAGACGACAGATCCAGCTTTCCTTTGGGTGCATCTCCGCTATGACACGCCAGACATCGCTGCGCAATCAGAGGTGCGATTTGATGATCGAAAACGTGAGGTGCAGATTCATCTGCTGCTGCAGACTTAAGCACTGCGGCCCACACAAACAGACAGATTGGCGATAAGAAAAATTTCATCCAAACTGGTCCTTCCGTCGAATCACGGAACAGGTAGACAAAGTATTGAATGCGATATTCTATTCGTTCGACAGCGTTCTGCCGAATCCAGCACGGAATTATTTTTGGCGAGCGGCTGGGCTGACGCCCAGCCGCTAACCTGTCAATCATCAGTTCAAGCGATAAGCGGCTTCGCTGTGCTCAGAAAGGTCGAGACCCTCTTCTTCGGCATGTTCGGAGACAGTAAACCCAATCGTCTTGTGAATGATCAAACCAAGCACGATCGTCATTACAAATCCATACACGCCTGCAGCAACGATTCCGGTCAATTGCAACATCACCTGAGCCATACCACCCACGTCAGGCCGAATTGCGAAATAGCCCACCAGCAATGCACCAACGGCTCCGCCCACGCCGTGAACTCCGACAACATCCAGCGAGTCGTCGTACTTAATCACTTGCTTCATCTGCACTCCGAGGAAGCAGACAAACCCCCCGATTAAACCAATAATCATTGCGCTAGCAGGGCTAACGTGCCCGGCACAGGGCGTGATAACGACAAGTCCCGCCACCATTCCGGACGCCACACCAATAGCAGTTGGTTTACCAACATGAATCCACTCGGCAATCATCCATGATCCAGTCGCAGCACCACCAGCAATTGCAGTGGTCGCAAACGCCATGACGGCAACCGATCCAGCAACAGGCAAATAATCTTTTCCAACGGCGATGGCGGAACCTGCGTTGAAACCAAACCAGCCAACCATCAGGAAGCCAGCCCCCATGAGCGTCCAGCCGATGCTATGAGGCAAAAATGGCCCTTTTGGAAATCCGGTTCGTTTCGGGAGGATCAGGATCAACGCCAATGCTGAAGCACCCGCAAGGACGTGCACAACCGTTCCACCAGCGAAGTCGAGCACCCCTTTTTGGAACAACCAGCCGCTCACGTTCCAAACCCAATGGGCGACAGGATCATAGACTAAAGTGGCCCACAGGATGACGAATACACACCATGCCGAAAACTTCACTCGCTCCGCCACGGCTCCAACGATCAGTGCTGGAGTGATGATCGCGAACATCATCTGAAACATAGCAAACATCAACTCCGGAACTCCCGAGTTACCTGCATCTGTCGTATCACCAGTCGCTGCGATCTTTCCGACGTAGGTCGCAGGTTCATTCGGATCCACGCCAGAAAACGACTTCAGCATGATGAGTTCAGAATCAAATCCCAAAAAGCTGATGCGAGGTTTATCCGTACCATCGTCGTTCTTCCCGCCATCGACTGAAATTGCTGACGGCACAGCGAACGTCAAACTATAGCCGCAAAGAACCCATTGAATCGTGACGATAGGCACGCAAACCATGACGCACATAAACATGTTGAGCACGTTTTTGGCGCGAACCATGCCGCCGTAGAATAAGGCGAGTCCAGGCATCATAAAGAACACGAGCGCGGAACTGACGAGCAACCATGTCGTTGATCCGGTGTCGATTGTCCCTGCCAGATGAGGGGCGGGAGTCAGTTGTGCCCGGACTTCAGTGGTCGATGTTTCAAGCGAATTCAGTGCGTCAGGAGCATCCCCAGTGGTGGCCTCACTGACAGTAGATTCGTCAGCCTTGGAAACTCCAGAAACAAGTGTCAGCATCAGCGCTGCAAAAAGAGCTACAGCTATGCCTGATCCAGGCCGAAAACATTTAAACATCGCCGAAATCCCCTTTTATGCTCGCGCAAACACTTAAACTGACACTTCGCACTCTGTGTTCTTCAACATGGAGCTGACCACAGAAATGCAATCAGACATGGGACTTCTGACCTGCAAAATACATGCCCAAAAGTACAGTCATAAATTACGTGTGAGACGTAACAAAATGACAGTACTGGACTTACGAATACATAAACAAAAATTGCCCATGCGTCTCAAGTTCAGGAGCATTAACGCGAGCTTAATCAGAAAGCAATCCTGCGTAAAAATAGAGCATCTTTACTGAGGTCGGCTATTCTCCTTTCAAAACTGAGCCTGGAATTACAACGGCAGACTTTGCGACAGTCGTTTTGCTAAACGAAAAAAGTACCAGCCTGAAAAACAAGCTGGTACTTCGTGGAGGTCTTTTTGATGCCCTTTACGGCACTACCTTGGGGCGTTATCAGCCTAAAGATAACATCAATCCGTTCGTCCCATGATAGAACTATTAAGCCTTAGTTTTAGTGGGCCGAATCAGCTCCATAGGCTGGCATGCCGTGCTCAGCAATATCCAGTCCTTCGATTTCTTCATTCGCTGGAACTCTAAGCAGGCCAACCTGCTTGAGGAGGAAGAACAAGGCGAACATGGTCACGAAGGCCCACAATGCGATGATGCCCGTCGATTTTGTCTGCACCATGATGTAACCCATGCGCGTGAGTTCCACACCATCAATTTCGGGCATCTTCGTTCCGAAAATCCCCGTCGCGATACCGCCCCAGACGCCACACATGCCGTGAACAGGAAACGCACCAACTGGATCGTCAATTTTTAATTTATCTAACAGCACGACACCGAAGAAGACCAGGCATCCAGAAACTGCACCAATGATCAAAGCACTTGTCTGCGTCACCTGATCACAGTTTGCGGTGATCCCTACCAGGCCAGCCAAAGCACCGTTCATCGCCATGGTTAAGTCCGGCTTCTTAAAGAAGATCCAGGACAGAACCATGCCAACCACAGCCCCGATGGCACCAGACAGCGTTGTTGTCACAGCAATGTATGTCGTCGCTTCTGCGTTTGCAGCACCAGAGTACGTTAACTGACTACCTGGATTGAACCCGTACCAACCCACCCAAAGCACAAACACACCCAACGCGGCAAGTGGCATATTGTGGGGCAACATCGGCTGTGACCTGCCCTCAGCGGAATAACGGCCGATGCGAGGCCCGAGCAGCATCGCCCCGGCTAAACCGGCAAAACCTCCCACCGCATGCACAACAACTGAACCCGCAAAATCTGCAAAGCCTTGAGC
>JBDNFT010001157.1:0-3530 GCA_041689695.1 Planctomycetaceae bacterium
CATCGCAGGTCTGGGGTTCATGACCTTTGTGTTTTATCCAGTTCTGGTGATAGTTTTCGCAGGCAAATCATATGCGTACTTCTTTCGCGGAATCATGCCAGCGCAATTTCTGGCATTTTCCACAAGTTCCAGTGCCGCGACCCTACCAGTCACGATGGAACGAGTTGAAGAGCATCTTGGTGTTGATCGCGAAGTGAGCAGTTTTGTCCTGCCAATGGGTGCTACGATCAACATGGACGGGACCAGTCTGTACCAGGCAGTGGCCGCTGTTTTTATCGCTCAGGCGTACGGAATCAACCTGGATTTTTCAGCACAACTGACAATTGTTGTGACGGCAACTCTGGCCAGTATTGGCTCAGCCGCAGTGCCAGGGGCTGGGATGGTCATGTTGGTGATTGTCCTGAAAGCGATCCACGTTCAACCGGAAGGGTTGGCTCTGATTTTCGCTGTGGATCGAATTCTGGATATGTGCCGAACAACAGCCAATGTGACCGGTGATGCCGCAGTGGCCGTACTTGTTGCCAAAAGTGTTGGCAAATTGCATGATCCGATTCCACGGCAATGGAACGAAAACTATCCTGCGGCATAGAGCAATCTCGTTCCGGAGCTCCAGCCCTGGAACGTACTGCACTGGAGGCTCGTGCCTCCACCACGAAAGAAAATTTGCATGAATTCTTTAGATCGCGATCAGGAGCAAATCGTTGCCCGTATCCGCGAAATGGTGCGAACTTCAATTGCCCCGAATGCAGTTGAAACAGATACCAACGCGACGTTTCCGAAAGCTTCAATTCAAGCACTCGCGGATGCTGGATTCTTTGGCCTGACGTTGCCAAAAGATGTTGGCGGAATCGCACAACCTCCACGAGTCTTCATCGCGATTGTCGAAGAAATCGCTCTGGCCTGTGCTTCCACAGCAATGATTTACGTGATGCACATTTCGGCAACGCAGGGAATTCTGAATTCGAAAACACTTGGAAATCGCGAGTCCTTGCTGCGTGACATCGCCAGTGGAAAACACCTGACGACGCTGGCCTTTTCCGAACGAGGGTCACGTAGTCAGTTTTGGGCTCCGGTTTCAAAATTAACAGCAAATGCAAACGGCGATGGATTCACGACATCTGCCATCAAGTCGTGGATTACGTCGGCGTCACATGCGTCGTCGTATGTTTCGAGCGTTCAGAAGCCCGACTCAGAATCACCGATGGATGTCACCGTCTATCTGGCTCATCCCAAAGCCAAAGGCATGGAAATCGAAACAGGATTTAACGGACTTGGGTTACGTGGCAATGATTCCGTACCCGTGACGTACAACAATATCGATATCGCCAACAGTGATTTGATGACAGACCAAGGTGAAGGCGCGACAATGATGCTGGAAGTCTTGCTGCCATGGTTCGCAATCGGGACCGCAGCGATGGCCAACGGACTTTGCCGCGCTGCCGTGGGAGCGACCGCTGCGCATTTGTCTGGCACTGGATTCGAACATACAAAAAGTCAACTTCGCGACCTGCCGAATCTGCGAAGCCGTCTGGCTGAAATGAGTGTCCGCACGGAACAATCGCGAGCATTGTTGGCACACACCGCCACCGAGATGGAAATGCCAACTGCCATGACACCGCTGTATGTGCTGCAGTCTCGACTTGCTGCCGTTGAGGCTGCCGTCGATGTCACAGACCTTGCGATGAAAGCTTGCGGCGGCGCGGCGTTTTCAAAACATCTGGACGTCGCCGCCATTCGATCATTGCATGTTCGACGCACTGCCGACCTTGAATGCGGAAAAAATCCAACGCTTCAAATCCGCATTGTTTGCCATGCGCTGGGACAATCCGACTCACCGGCGCCTGTTGGAATTGGAAGGCTTGAAGCAATGGATGCCGCCCCGTGAAAACGGCTACGACAGTCTGCGAGCCGCAGTCGCCGAGCAAGGCTGTCCGCTATGAACAATGAAACTACCAGCGGCAGTGAATCCACCATCGCAGTCGCCATTGATGCTGGTGAATTGCCCATGGGCGGCGGCTTACTGGCGCTTGTTCGGCCTGCATTGTTGTTGCTGGAACCCGGTGGAGTCCTGGCGATCAATTCCTGTCACGAACGCCTGCAGGACGATCTGTCCGTTTGGTGCAGGATCAAGCAACACGAATATCTCGGTCACGAACCAGCTCCTGTGGCGACTGACCAACCGACTCACACGATCAGGCATCTGATTCGCCGAGGCAATCTGTCAGTGTCTCTGGGCGACCCTGAAACCAACATGCGGCTGGAATCTGTAAACGGGAGACTCAGCGCGGACGCTGTCCTGTCCGCTGTGCCAATGCCGGAAACCGCTGATCCTTACAGTGGCTTCGCGCCACGCGGCGCACAGGTCGAATCGGGAGGACCACGCTACCCGTTTGACCTGCTGGATCGAAATCACGTCGCGCCGCCGGAAGTCGCGAAACTTTATGATCAAGCGGTCGAATCGCAGTGGGACGGAAATCGTGACATTCCGTGGAGCAAGCTCCCGACACACGCACCAGAACTTGAACGAGCGATCAGCCAGGTCTTTACATTCCTTGCCGAAAATGAATTGTCCGCGTTGTATGTTCCGTCGCGCTTTGTATCGCGCATTCATCCGGCGTACGCAGAAGTGGCCATGTTTCTGTCCACGCAGATGGCCGACGAAGCACGTCATATCGACGTATTCCTGAAGCGAGCGCGTTCTGGTGGCGCGGGACTCGGTGTCTCGTCCGTCACGACTTCACAATCCCTGTTGTCACTACTGCAAGTGACCGACTTTACCGAAGCCATGTTTCTATTGTCAGTGCTGGGCGAAGGGACTTTTGTAGACCTGTTAAGTTTCATAGAAGACCACGCTCCTGACGACGTCACGGCAGAAGTTGTCAGTCGAGCCCGCAACGACGAAGCTCGTCACGTTCACTTCGGCCTTGTCCACGTTCGCCACGCACTTGCCAATGATCCTGGACTCTACCAGCGACTGGAAAACGCCGTACGGCGACGAGCCTCAACGATGGCCAACGCCGCCGGAGTCCCAGAGCCACTGCAGGACGGGCTGACCATCCTCGCCGCCGGAAGTACACAAACTCGCGACGTCGCCCGAGGCCACGATGACTTCCGGCAACTCCTGGACACAATGCACATCAACCGCATCAAGCGTCTGCAACACGCCGGATTCACGACCGAACAGGCGAACACTCTGTCCGCGTTACATACGCCGAATTTCATGTGACGACACAACTTCGACAATACGCTGATCCTGTTCCTCAGCGACAACGGAGCCTGCTACCAATTGGGGCCGTTTTGTTTCGACGGAGGCTCGCGTCAGGGGACGACGACGCTGAGAACCGGAAAGTATCCGGAGAAACTCAACGGCAACGCGGTCACTCCCGCTTTGATGCTATTGCCCCCTGATGCTCTTCGATTGCGGCCTCAATAGCTTGATCCTTGTGCCGAGCAACATTCGTGAATTCACCAGAATCTCCAGACTGCAGGTCAAGGACCGGAGTGTGTGATTTGCAATCTGGAACCGAACC
>JBDNFT010001158.1:0-1965 GCA_041689695.1 Planctomycetaceae bacterium
CCTTTGAGGCAGAAGCATTCGTCATCCCGACGGGTTCAATGGCACCAACGTTGTATGGCCGCCATAAAGAAGTCACTTGTTCCGGCTGCAAAATGCCGTACACAATCGGTGCCAGCCAGGAAGTTTATCAGGATTCCGGCGTGATCAACCCGGAGGGGCGAGTCGAGCAATCGATGTGTCCAAATTGCCGCTTCAACAATCAGGTGGAAAACGACTCTGTCTTTAATGGAGACCGCATTGTCGTCAATAAACAGGTCAATCAATTTCGACGCTTTGACGTGGTGGTTTTCAAAAACCCAGAAGAGCCGTACGTCAATTACATCAAGCGGCTGGTCGGCCTGCCGTCCGAGCTGATTCAGTTTCGCCAAGGCGACGTCTACGCCAAAGCAGAAGGCGAACAAGAACCCACAATCCGTCGCAAGGCAGACCCTGCGACTCAGCAGGATATTCAACTGCTGGTTTACGATGACGCGCACCCGCCGCAGCCGCTCCTTGACAACGGTGCTGAAGAACGCTGGGTGCCATCCACTTATACGCCGTCTGACAAAATTATGGGCGGCTGGCCAATGCGAGAAGGAACATGGAAGCCCGATCCTGTCTCCAGAAACTACAGCCTTTCAAATCAGACATCAGATTTGCAGTGGTTGCGTTATCGTCATCTGGTGCCGACTGAAGTACATTGGGAAAATCTGGAATCGGACTCACCACAATCAATGCCGTCGCTGCAACCCATGCTGATCACGGATTATTGCGGCTTCAATGCCGTCACATTTCGCTCAGCGCGCATGAACAATGAACCACTGGACGACGGCGATCTCTACTGGGTCAACGATTTAACTCTGGATGCGACTCTGGAAATTCAAAACTCCACGCTGGAATCCGTCATTGTTCTGGAATTAGCCGAAGGTGTTCGCGCGGCTCAGGCCCGATTTTATCCGTCGTCGGGTAAGGTCGAAATCGTGCAGCGAGATCGCGATGCCAACGGCGAATATTCCGAGGGGACTGTCATGGCATCGGCTGAAACCGGCGATTCCGGAGACGGCACGTATGAATTCTCATTCGCGAACGTCGATGACCGTGTTCTGCTTTGGATCAACGGTACGCTCGTAGCATTCGATAAGGAAGTCACCTTTGTGACGGATGGATTTAATCTTCCAGGCGAACAGGATCTGGCTCCAGCAGGCATTGCCGCAAAAGGAACTGACCTCACCGCATCTGCATTGCGTATCCGACGTGATATCTATTACCGAGCGGATGTGTCGGAATATACAGAAGACATGGGACGCAGCTCCAATCCCGCTTTTGGAACACCGCGAGCGTGCGAAGTGGATGAGCGAAATTTCCGGAATCTCGCGGCAAGTCTGCGATCTCCACTCAGCTATGGACAGAACTATGTGCGGTTCGTCACGGAACAGCGAACACGATTTCAAGGGCTGTTTGATCTGCAGCTCAACGACGACGAATATCTGATGTGCGGGGATAACTCACCGGCCAGCAAAGACAGCCGACTGTTCGACTACTGGAGCCGTCCAATGCGAGGCATCGAAAGCCATCGTTATGCCGTTCGAGAAATAGACCTGATCGGCAAGGCGCTCTTCATTTTCTGGCCGCACGGCGTGCCATTTCTGAACGAAGGTGCCGGATTCCCCGTGAAAAATCATTCAGTCTCAGAGTCGGATTACAAGCATTTCGGGGTAAAAGCGTTCCAATCCGACGCAAACTACCCGCTTTACCATGCTCCATTCTATCCCAATATATTCAGGATGAAGAAGATACGTTAAGATGCCTGCATCTCGGGCGAGCGGTCGGTGACGATTGCCCGTTTAGGGCTGACGGCGCCAGTAAGCTCTGTCAAATTCGTGAACCACAAAACGCTGGTCGATTGTCGATTTGTTCGTTTAACCCGACTCGAAGAGGAGGCAGCACTGTTGATACCTCCTCTTCGAGTCGGGTTAAACGGAAGTC
>JBDNFT010001159.1:0-2414 GCA_041689695.1 Planctomycetaceae bacterium
GCCGTGGCGTTGTTGACGACACTTTATGGTGCGGTGATCGCAAATATGTTCTGCATTCCTCTGGCGGGAAAACTGGAAAGTCGCAGTCAGGAAGAATTGATGATTCGCCAGCTTATGCTGTCCGGGCTGACGTCACTTGTGGAAGGCAACGCCCCGCGTGCTTTGGAGCAAAGACTACTGGCCTACGTTTCACCGAAACTGCGAGAAACCTACGCAGCCGAAGCGGCTGCTTCCGCAGCGTAACCGATAAAACAAAGGGAGTGACAAAATCAGATGGGATCCGAAAAATGCAAATGTCCTCCTGCACCAACCGAAATTCCAAAATGGTTCGTGACATATAGTGACGTCATTACGCTGCTGATGACCTTCTTTATTCTGTTGTTAACCTTCGCCTCCAGCGAACCCGAAGACCTCGAAAAAATGCAGGCCGCGACGTTTGGTCCTTCTGGTACTGAAGGTCTGGCAGGCCAGCCGACAGAGGGGCAGGATAAGAACTCACTTGTGGTCAGGTATCGTCCCAATTCAGCTCGCAGCACAGGGCGAGGATCAGAAACCGCTCCGACCGAAAAGACGCCCATCGGCGAATCTGCTTCCAAAGGGCTTGATGCTCTTGAGAATCCAGACGAACTGGCATCGGCCGAACGTGTAAGTACGGTCTCGTTCATGGCAGCCATGCGGGACAAGGACGGACACATGACACCAAAAGCGATTCAGCAGCTGCGATTGATTGCCGTCCAGATGCGAAGCCTTCCATTGAGTGCCGATTTTCAGGTTTCCGAAAAGGAGGGCATCGAGTTTGCGGTTGGGATAGCGCGTTACATGCAAGACCAACTCAAGGTTCCTTCCGGCCGATTGTCGGTCAGCGTCGGTAGCACAGCATCAGCAAACAGTACAATTCGAACGACTCTGACACGCGTTAAAGATTAGTCGCTGCACAATGCTCCGTTGTCATATGGGTTTCATATCGGGACACAATCTATGGGTCGCTGTAAATGTCCTTCCTTCGGGCCGAACCAATCGTACCTGCTATCGTTTGGTGACTGCATGACGGCACTTCTTGCATTCTTCATCGTGTTGAATTCGATGGCGGCGGAACAGACTGGCGCGAATCTGTATGCCGGAACGGGTTCATTTAACGCGTCATTGAGTTCTCATGGGATGTCAGGAGCATTCTCCGACAGTCGTTCGAGTAAAGCGTTTCAGCAAAACGACGTCATGCCGATGTACATGGTGGGTGACCCGGAACAGGAAGACTTTGGAAGAGGCGTTGGTCCCGATGACACTGACGACGGAGGTCGTATTGTTGATCGTGAAGAGGAGCAGTTCAGCCGGTTCCTGTCTGAAATCCAACGGGTCTCCGCCACAAAGCGAGAACCGGACATCAGAGCGGAAGTTACGTTTGATGTGCTGGGTAAGATGCCATCAGATGGGCCATTGATGTCGCCCGAACTTGAGGAAACTCTCAAACAAGTCCGCACCGTTTTCAGATCAAAAGAATATTCGGTTGAAATCACAGTTTGGGCGACAACGCCATCTCAATCCGCATGGACTCGCGCAGTGAACCAGGCAATCGAAGTTCGAAATGAAACGATCGCTTTTTTAAAGCTCGAGCCGGGCAAAGAACAGGCCATCACAGCCGTAGGTCGCACGTGGATTTCTTCTGAACTCAAACGCCCGGCCGCTTCAATTACTTTGAGGCGAATGGGGCCAAAGTAGAGTTATTAACAGAGCGGCAGGAATTTTATTCCCGATTTCCAATAGCTTCAATCACGTCCGCAATCCAATTTGCGAACGGCGTTTCAATCCTGGCGGCGGTCGCAGTCACATCGGCATGACTGAGACTATTGGCCGATAATCCAGCGGCGACATTGGTGATGCAGGAGACACCCAGCACTTGCATTCCAAGTTCCGCCGCCAACAAAGCCTCGGGAACTGTGCTCATCCCCACAGCGTCTGCGCCCAATCGCTGCATCGCGCAGATTTCAGCCGGCGTTTCATAGTTTGGTCCGGTCATCATCGCATAGACTCCTTCGTAAATCTGCAATGGCGAACTGATGCCGCCGATGCGATCACGCAATTCTTTGCTCCACAAACGATCACGCATGGATTGAACCAGCGAACAACTGCCAGTCGCCGTTTCAGCCAACGACGAAGGTGCGGCATTGTGTTCGATGGAATGCCAACGCATCCATGATGCTGCCAGCGGACGCAGATGGCTGGTAATCACCATCAAGTTTCCTGGCTCAAATCCGGCTCGAATACCACCAGCGGCATTTGTCAGGATCAACGTTTGAACGCCCAAAGTGTGCAGAAGTCGAGTGCCAAATTGAACGGACGGCAGCGTATGTCCTTCGTAGCCGTGAATGCGCCCTTGCAACAGGACCGTTCGAATTCCTCGCATTGGCCCGTAAACA
>JBDNFT010001160.1:0-2166 GCA_041689695.1 Planctomycetaceae bacterium
CCAACGTTTAACGGTACGAGCGAAGTATTCTGATGGCAGTGACCGTGACGTCACGAATCTGGCCTTCTTCAGCTCCAATAATGAAACAAGTGCAGAGATCGCTCAGACCGGAATCGTCACGGCTCATGCACGCGGCGAAGCCTTTATTATGGCTCGGTTCGATACACATACAGTCGGATCACATTTCATCATTCTGCCAAAAGGTCTGCAATACGAAGACCCAAAGACGCCTGCGCTAAATTATATCGACACGCTTGTTCATGATAAACTTCGTAAGCTCCGCATCATTCCTTCTGAAGTGTGCAGCGATGAAGAGTTTATGCGTCGCGTGTTTATCGATATCACAGGAACTCTGCCAAGCGTCGATGAACATCAGTTTTTTGTCACCGATACAGATCCACTCAAACGTGAAAAGTTGGTCGATGAACTTTTGCTACGCAAAGAGTTCGTGGACATCTGGGTTATGAAGTGGTCAGAAATCCTGCAAGTTCGTACCATCGCAAATCGTGTCGAAAAGAAACCTATGTTGGCCTACTTCAACTGGCTGCGAGAGAAAATTGCGAGTAATACTCCAACCGACCAAATGGTACGTGAGATCCTGGGTGCCAGTGGCGGATCGTTCGCCAACCCGGCGACGAACTACTATCAGACAGAAACTGAAACTCTCAAGGTCGCTGAGAATGTCGCCCAGGTGTTTATGGGAATGCGAATTCAGTGTACGCAGTGTCACAACCATCCGTTCGACCGCTGGACAATGGATGACTACTACGGCTTTGCAGCCTTCTTCGCTCAAATTGGCCGCAAAACGGGCGAAGATCCGCGCGAAACAATCATCTTCAATTCCGGTGGTGGAGAAGTCAAACATCTCGTCGGCGGCGTTGTCATGAAGCCCAAGTTCCTGGGTGGCATAGAACCAGACGTGGCTGGAAAAGACCGTCGCGAAGTTCTTGCTCAATGGCTCGCCTCCCCTGAAAATCCATACTTCGCCAAGAATCTGGCCAACATTGTATGGTCACATTTTCTGGGCCGCGGCATCATTCATGAGGTTGACGATGTGCGTGTCAGTAATCCTGCAGTGAACTCTGAATTGCTGGATGAACTTGGCAAACGTTTCACCGAATATAACTACGACTTCCGCAAGTTGGTGCGAGACATCTGCACGTCTCGAACTTATCAGTTGTCTACCAAGCCGAATGAGTCCAACGAGTCAGATCATCGCAATTTTGCGCACTCAGAACTGCGACGCATTCGTTCTGAAGTCATGCTGGACTGCATCAGTGGGGTCACAAGTACTCAGGATAAATTCCCGGGGCTTCCAGTTGGAGCTCGCGCCGTTCAGATTGCAGACGGAAACACGGCAACGTACTTTTTGACGACATTTGGCCGTGCGAAACGCGAAACTGTTTGTTCCTGCGAAGTGAAGATGGAACCAAATCTTTCGCAGGCATTGCACTTAATTAACGGCGACACATCGAACGCAAAAATTCAACAGGGCGGCCTGATCACAAAGCGTTTGGTCGAAAATAAGACGCATGAAGAGATCATAACCGAGATGTACATTCGCTGTTTTTCACGTGGGCCAACAGCGGAAGAGACTGCTTCCCTGATTGCTCTCGTGAATGAACAGGAAAACAAAAAAGAAGCTCTGGAAGATATCTTCTGGTCCATGCTGAATTCGAAGGAGTTCCTGTTTAATCACTAGTGGTCCAATTGGGATGATTGTTCTGAATAGTTCGTTCCGGTGATGGAAGATAGTCAAGTTTTTTTGTGTGCGGTGACTTTGCCGACTGACGATGTCGGCAGAAACTGCCGATGAGTAATTTGAGTGGTATCGTGGACTGTCGGGCTGCCGTCTAAATTGCAGGTTCGTCTTCAGGAGTTTGATCATGGTTCGTCGTTCTTCCTTTCTGCCACACTTTTCCGCAGGATTGGCAACCCTCGCTGTGCAGCTTTTCTCAAACGCTGGCATGGCTGAAGATAAAGTGAATTTCGAAGACCACGTCAAGCCAATCCTGCGGGACAAGTGTTTGAGTTGTCACAACACCAACAAAAAAAGCTCCGACCTGGACCTGTCTTCGTACTCTTCCATGATGCAGGGTGGAGCGTCTGGTGCTTCTGTTGAGGTTGGCGATTCCGGTGCCAGCTATCTGTATAGCTTGATTTCGC
>JBDNFT010001161.1:0-4607 GCA_041689695.1 Planctomycetaceae bacterium
GAGCTCGCGACAGCGACTGGCCAAGATAACCAGATCCGCCTGTGATCAGCGCGACGCGATCTGTCAGGTCAAAAAGTTTCTGAATCGTAGGTTCACTCATTATGCCATCTGCCGCTGAGCCTGAGCCACAATGTCCACGCCGACCAGCGCACTCCACGCCGCCAGCAAACGCTTCGTGGCCGAGCCCACGCGCCCGTCGCCGACAGGCAATCCGTTAAACCGAGTTGCGGGCATGATGCAGTACGGCGTGCTGGTAAAGAAGACCTCGTCCGCCGTGTAAAAGTCATAGACCTGCAAACGTGCTTCATGGACGGCGATTCCGAGGTCGTCAGCAAGTTCGATCACGGTTTGTCGACTGATTCCCGCGAGACAATTCTCGGTCGTTGGTGTCACGAGTTCACCGTCCACGACTGCAAACAAGTTGCCACCCTTGTTCTCTGAAACATAGCCGTCCACATCCAGAATGACGCATTGCGCATCGGGATCCACCAGCCGCGCCTCGGTATCTGCCAGAGTGTAAAACAACCGACTGCGATTCTTGATCCGCGCGTCTAGTGACTGGGCTGGCACAGCTCGACTCATGGATGTGACCGCGTGACAGCCTTCGGTGTAATACCGAGCCCATCCGCGCAGGTCCATGTGATTGGTGAAGATCATGATCGTCGCCGCGTTGGTCTGCGAAGTACTGGGCCCGGGCTTCATCAGCCCCCGCGAGATATTGTGGACGATCCAGCAGTCATCGTCAGAGTCCATGAGTGATCGATTTGCTTCCAGGACCTCCAGAGTGATCCGCGTCAGCTCGGCCGGCGACAAACCAGGATCGACACGGCTGACCTTGAGAGACCGGTACAGTCGAGTAATGTGCTCGTCGAGGCGAAATGGTCGATGCCGAAACGTCCGAGTCGATTCAGTGAGGCTGTCACCGAGCATGACGGCACTGTCAAAGATCGATATTTTTGCTTCGGATTCCGGGACCATTTTCCCGGAAAGATAGACCTGACGTTGTGGAACGGTGTTGTCCATGAATTCTCCAGCAATCCCGATAACTGACACTCACAACTCAAGTACAACGCCGACCGATTCACCCGCATGAACTCGCGGGAATGTTCTCAGAACGAGCACGATGCCAGACTGTGTTGCCTTAACGACCATCGCCTCACTGCCGTTCAGCGGATAGATGGTACCAAGGTCATCGCCACGACGAACAGCGTCGCCAACCGTCACATGCGTTTGGAAGTATCCCGTCACGGGAGACGGGTTGCAAACCTGCATGTGGCCGGCATTCGGCTGGAGGTCTTCAACGACATGTGCGATACGACAATCAGGACGCGGGCGTTCGAGCATCCCTAGTTCCGACATGACATTCAGGCAGCCATTCACATAGGCTTCGACCCCCGCCGAATCACAAGTGGCTGAACCCAGATACTCGCAATAAATGGCCGGAATATTCGCATCACGCGCGACCGAGAGCGACCTTCCATCCAGTGCCGCCGACGTTCCCCAGACGACTGGCAGATTGAATGCTTTTGCCATGCGACGCTGTGTTTCAAGAACATTCTGGTCTGCGTGCAGCATGTAGCCAGCCAGCGGGTAAACACTCAATTCCGTGCCGCCGGTATGCAGATCAATGTAGCAGTCTGCACTGCGGATTATTTCGCTGAGAGCCCATGCCGTCTGCTCGGTAACGCTGCCGTCTGATCGACCAGGGCAGGTTCGCGCGAGATCAAGTCCGTCGTCACCGCAGCGATGGCCTCGCAGAAAAGCCGATTCATTCACGACCGGGATCAAGATAACGGTCCCGCGAAAACCTGATATGGCGTCAGCGTTTTGCTCGAACAGGGTGACCAGCCTGCGAATGGCTGCGATCGGCTCAAACTCATCACCGTGGACACATCCAGTGATCAGCAAACGGGGCCCGGTGAGCTGCGAACGGAATTCAAATTGCCGGAGCTGCAGCGTCATCGTCCTGGTTCCGTCTGCGGAATGATCGACTCAGCGCGGCAGTCTTTGAAGCGAAAACACCCATCCACGGGCAACACGGTCCCTGTAATGTAGTCCGCCTCGTCCGACACCAGGAACGCGGCGGCATTGCCAATGTCTTCCGGCAATCCCAGCCGTCCCCACGGCAAACGCTGCCCTTCGCTGGCAATCGTTTCGTCGGAGAATGCAATGTGTTCTCCCGGCGTGTCGATCCAGCCGGGCTCGATGGCATTGACGTTGATACGATGGGGTGCCAATTCGACGGCGATCGATCTCGTCAAATGATTCAGACCAGCCTTTGCCGCTCCATAAGCCGAACACAGACTGATCGGCATCTCGGCCTGCACGCTGGAGACAAATACGATCTTGCCTCCACCGCCGCGTGCGACCATGTGGCGGCCGACGAGCTGGCTCATGTGGAAACCGCTGGTCAGTGTGCCGTTGATTGTCCGTTCAAATTCTTCCGCCGGGTAGTCAAGAAACGCACAGCGACGACTGTACGCCGGGTTGCTCACGAGGATGTCGATCCGTTCGAAAGCTGCGAGAGCCGCAGTCAGCAACTGTTCGCAGCCGGATCGGGAAAACACATCCGCTGCAATTGCGTGACAGATACGTCCCAGCGATCGAATCTCTGCGGCAGTGGCCTCAAGATCCGAATTTCCGGGGCGATCATTGATGATGATGTCCGCCCCGCGCCGCGCGAGCTGCACGGCGCAACCTTTCCCGATTCCCCGACCAGCACCGGTGACGAGTGCGATCTTGCCGATCAGGTTCATCACGAAGCTTCCTGTTCACTGCTCTGAAACGCGGCGGCGCAGTCCTTGAGCATATTCATGACGGAACCGAATTCTCCGCCGTGATTAAGTAACTGGCCACCCTGTTTCTGACGCTGTTTCATAATTTCCGGAGTTCCCACCGGCGCGCCCCACGCTTTGCCGTGCCGCTTGCACGCTGTCGCGACACGTTCGTAAGCGGACTCCAGCGTGCCTTCGCTGGGGTCAAGTTTCATACGCAGACCAAGATCACCGGGGCCGACGAACAGGCCATCGACTCCTGGAACGGCCGCAATTTCGTCCACATTCCGGACCGCTTCCAGTGTCTCGATCTGCACCACGAGAAAGGTCTCCTGATTTGCCTGTTTCACAAATGCTTCGGAGTCACCGACATAGAAGTCCGCGTCAAGCCCCGCTCCATCCAGGCCGCGATCACCGATCGGCGGAAACTTGACCGCATCAGCGAGCATCCGGGCTTTCTCGGCGGTATTGACGTGCGGAATCATCAAGCCGGCCGCCCCGTCTTCGAGATAGCGATAGAGTCGTGTTTTCTCCAGCGTGGCCGGTCGGACCATGATGTCGATGTCATGCAGATGTGAGTAAGCCAGCAATGCCTGCACGTCACGGTCCGAAAAATTTCGATGCTCAAGGTCAAGCCAGATGCAGTCGAAGCCGAAGTGAGCCGCCTGCTTCACGAAGAATGGCATATAGTGACCAAGGCAACACATTCGCACCGTTTGGTTGTTACGAATACGGGCGAGTGTCTTACTTTTTCTCATAGCTTAACTTTTCCTGAAGCTTGGGGATGACTTTACTGAATTCGTAACAGAGATTTTCTTGTGCGGACAAACAGGGCACCATCAGCGATCGCGGGTGTTCCGAGGATTGAATCTCCCATATCGTTGACAGCCAACACTTCAAGTTGCGGTCCATCTTTCAGCACGACAATCTTGCCGTTTTCACTGGCAACATAAATCTTCCCATCGCCCGACACGGGAGATGCGAAATAGTCGCCTGCATTTTGGATACGGATGGGGCCGAACAGTGGCTTGCCTTCCCCAACTTCGAAGCAAGTGGCAATCCCGCCCGCCTTGATCAGCAGCATCCGATCGTGGACGACGAGGGGTGAGACAATGTGGTCTGTATGTTTTGTCGGATGTTTCCAGAGAACATGAGTCTGCGTCACGTCGCCTCGGCCCCCACCTTTGACTGCGAGCAGGAATTCATCTTCGGCAACCTCCGCGTCGAATGCCGCGCCAGCCTCATTGCCGGGTGGCAGGAATGCGATGTCAAGTTCATGTCCTTCGAGGACTCCGTCCTTATTCAAGTCTCCTCGCTCAAACGTCTTCTTGTAGAACGCTTCCGGGACAGGTCTTTTTCCGAAGAATTTCTGAACTTCGTCCTTCGAGACTTTATGATCGCTGTTTCCGGTCTCAGCCTGATCAATCGACGCCAGCCACTGACTGGCGATTCCTTTACTCTGCAGTGAAACGTACACAATGCCGTCGCGACTGACTGGCGTAGTTTTGATATTGCGCAGCAGCGTCTTCGCCTGCCACAACCGCTTGCCGGTGGACGGCTCATAGCCGATCAGCATTCCGGTACCTGCGACAACAATTTCATCACCGCTGGCCGTTTCACAAATCACTGGGTGCGAATAGTTGACCGCCATGTCATTGCGATCATCCTTCCACCGAATCTCTCCGGTTTGTTTGTCGAATGCGTATAACGCAGGGTGAAGATCATCGTCCTGACAAAACAGGACCAGATCCTTGTAGAGCACAGGCGACATCCCCGCGCCCCATTTGAAGACAAAATATGGAACCGGCAATTCCCTTCGCCAAATATCGGCAC
>JBDNFT010001162.1:0-8317 GCA_041689695.1 Planctomycetaceae bacterium
AATTACGGGTCCTGCCATGTCACTGCACAATTTATCTGGCCGAAGTACAACTCGATCGAATCTCCGAGCCGCCCGTCACGGCCGTGTTGCATCACGTCGCAACGGCGTAAGCCCAGCGTCCGCGCATCAGCATCGCGGCAACGGCTTGGCACACGGAAGACCATTTGACGCTCCTGAAATCTGGCACAATCCAGTCAGCAGCGATGAATCCGATAGTCACGAACTCAAGATTGTCACGCAACCCAGCGGTCACGGTTACATTCACCCGGTTTCTGCGGAGGATGTGCGAGAACGAATTCTGCAGCTTCCGAAGGAGTTTCGGGAGAAACTGGACGTCGTACAATTCAGCCGTATGACAAAAAAACGTCGATTATTTCCATGCTACGGACTGCAATGGGGTACTGCCGTTTATCTTTATCCAATCGAACAGTCTTTAGTTGAACTTTACGCTCGTGCTCCCAAGCCAGCTCAACGCATCGAAACGGAAATGTATGGAGGTCGCTGGGTTCAGGATGGAAATTTGTGGCGGTTGATCTGGACGAAAAATACAATCCGGGATTTCTACCTTAACAATGTTTTGATTCACGAACTAGGACACATTAACGACGACCGAAATACGGGCTTTCGCAAACGCGAGCAGTTCGCAGACTGGTTTGCCGTTGAGTATGGTTACCGTGCTTCTCGCAACAAGCAAAGCAGTGCAAACCGGCAGTAATTGCTTGCCCGGAAGAATGTCCGCGCACTGAAGTCATTCTGGGCATCGCAAACCAGAATCTACCGATTGATTCCTGATTAAACGGACAATCTTTGCACGTGTCGGGTAAACAGAATGCGCTAAGTTCATTCTGCTTCAGCAAGTTTTGCGAGTGTGCCGATGAAATTGAAAGGTGCCCGCCGAGCACCATGACTGAAAGACCAACTTATTTTGGTTGTGGACGCAACTTGCATCGGCGATTCTGAAAACAAACCACCGTCATCCAAACCTGTTTCTCCATGCCAATTCTTGCACAAGAACCTGACATATTTCCGGATTCACTGCTGGATAAGCCGGCGGACAGTCTGGATGATTCGTGGTTTGCCATGTATACGCTGGCACGGCAGGAAAAGAAATTGATGCGCAAACTTCGGCCACTGAAGATTGCGCATTACGGCCCCATGATTCAACAACGCAAGCGGTCGCCGCAGGGTCGAATTCGGACCAGCTACGTGCCGCTGTTCACGGGCTACGTTTTTGTGCGCGGCGATGAAGTGGCGCGACATGACGCCGTATCAACCGGCTGCATTTCGCGATGCCTGCCGGTGACTGAACACGAAGAATTGATTGAAGACCTGCGTCGAATTCGTCAACTTGTGATCACCGGCGCGGAAGTTCACCCGGAACCCGTGCCGCTCGTCGGACGCACATGCGTCGTCAGGAACGGGGCCATGAAGGGCTTAAAGGGTACAATTACCAGAACACTGAATCAGCACCGGTTGACAATCATGGTGAACTTCATGCAGCAAGGTGCTTCGGTGATTGTCGATGAGGCCGACGTTGAGCTGATATAGGACGCTCGATCAATAAGTGATCGAGCGATCCCAGGCACCCATAACCACGATCAAGGAACCCGACCTGAGGACAGGTCGGACTACTCTATTCAATCGCAAGAATTTCCATTCGCAGTGTGCCACGCGGGATTTCGACTTCGACCTTGTCTCCGACTTTCCTTCCAAGCATCGCAGATGCAATCGGACTGGACGTCAGGATCTTCATCACGTCGCCGTCGTAATCTTCCTCGCCAGGACCGACCAGTTCGTACGCTTCTTCCATGTCGTCCGACAGGTCTTTGACTCGGACTGTGGCACCAAATGTTACCGTATTTTTCGGCCCGTCGGTCTTTTCCATGATCTGGCAGCCCGACAACTGAACTCTTTTGGTTCCGATTTGTCGTTCGAGATGCGCCAGCGTTTCACGAGCCGCGTGGTATTCCGCGTTCTCCTTCAGATCGCCCTCTTCGCGCGCAGTCTTTATACGTTCAAGAATTGCTGGCTTCGTTTCTTCCAGCGCTTCAATCTCCTTGCGGATTTTTTCGTAACCTTCGCGGGAAATTGGCTGACGTTCCATAACTAGACCTCAAAACAAAACAATGGTGCGACACCGCAATTTTTTGGTGAAGCGGCTTTAGGAGCGCAAAAGAGACGCGGGAAGACACGATTTCTCTGCTGAAAGTTCGCGGAGAAAAATCCTGTCTTCTGCGTTTAGTATTTTGCCGGGAACAACAAATGGAACGGCGGCTGAAAGGACATCCCTTCAACCGCCGTTCATAATTGTTCGGGCATTGTACTCGGATAACTTGCGTCAGGCTACGCAATTTCCTTCCACAGACCACATTTCGCGCTGTCCAGAACGGCTTCGCAAACCTTTTGGGTTTCGAGAGCCTCGCGGAATGTCGGGCTGCACGGCTTGCCAGACTCGATCGCTGCGATGAAGTCGGCTACCTGATGCACAAAAGTGTGCTCGTAACCGATCTGCAGACCACCAACCCACCACTTGCCCATGTATGGCATATCGCCGTCGGTGCAATGAACCTGATGCCAGCCTCGGATCAGCGAGTCGTCGGCATGATCGAAGTATTCAAGACGATGCAAGTCATGCAGATCCCATTTGATCGACGCTTTTTCGCCGTTGATTTCAAATGTATACAAGGCTTTGTGGCCTCGGGCGTAACGAGTTGACTCAAACAACCCCAGCGAGCCGTTCGCGAAATGGCAAAGGAATGCACAGGCATCGTCGATGCCAACTTTTTCCACCTTGCCGGTGAGGTTGTGCATGCGTTCCTTCACGAAAGTCTCTGTCATCGCCGTGACGTTCTTGATCGACCCATTCAGCCAGATAGCGGTGTCGATGCAATGAGCCAACAGGTCACCTGTCACTCCTGAACCAGCCGCAGCAGCATCCAGACGCCACAGTGCCGCACCGCCTTGTGGCAGGTCTGCATTGATAGTCCAGTCCTGCAGGAAATTGGCGCGATAGTGGAAGATGCGACCAAGGCGACCTTCGTCGATCAACTGCTTGGCGAGTGCTACTGCAGGAACTCGACGATAGTTATACCAAACGGTGTTGGCAACCTTCGCCTTTTCGATGGCATCCACCATCTTCTGGCCTTCAACAGGATTCATTGCGAGCGGTTTCTCGCAGAGCACCATCTTGCCCGCTTCAGCGGCTGCAATCGCGATTTCGGCATGCGAGTTATTCGGCGTGCAGATATCAATCGCATCGATATCAGGGCGAGCGATCAGTTTTCGCCAGTCGGTTTCGGTAGATTCATACTGCCACTGATCCGCGAAGGCTTTGACCTGGTCTTCGCTGCGCCCACAGATGGCTTTAAGCACCGGACGATGTTTCAGCTCAGGAAAGAAGTCATTGACGCGCTTGTAGCCGTTCGAATGCGTCCGGCCCATAAAGCCGTAACCGATGAGTCCGATGTTGAGGGGTTTGAGTTGGGACATTGGTTGTTTCTATTCAGGAATTGAGTTAGTTGATCGAAAGTGGAGAGCGTACATCGAACAGGCGATACCAGTACTTCGCTTTAGCTCCATCCGTGGGCGTTTCGAACCTTGATCATGGTGTCAAGAATCGTGTTCCATGTCGCGGGATTTTCAAGCATCGCATTTGGGAACATACAGCCATCCCAGCAGATATGCTTGATGCCGCGCTCCGCTGCTCCCTCCAGCCAGTAACCCGCGCATTTGACGATGTCCAGCTTGCCGTTTGGATCGTCCGCAGGACAGTGTTTGCCCGTTTTGTCGTGAGAACCCGCGCCGTGAACGTGTCCGTCGTTCTGAGCTACGTGGAAGTCAATAGTCCACGGACGCAGCTTGTCAGTCATTGTCTTGTACGCGGCGTAAAACTCTTCGGCCGAATGCCCCTCTTTCACGAGAGCACATTCCGGCGCGTTGTAGCCGAGCAGATATAAATATGTATGAGCGAGGTCACATTGGAATCCGAGCGAGCCGGGCATATCAACTGATTCCAGCAGATTCAACATGTCCTTCCAGCTATGCATGCCCGCCCAGCAGATTTCGCCTTCTGCTGCCAATCGTTCGCCATGAGCCGCCGCAATAATTGCTGCTTCGCGGAATGTGGCGGCGATGGTTTTCGTGTTTGTGGCAGCGTTTTCACGCCATTTGTTCACTCCAAATTCCGCAGAATCAATGCGGATCACTCCGTACTGACGAACGCCGTGTTCATTAAAGATTTTGGCGATTCGGCATGCCTTCTTCACGGCCAGAATAAATTTGGCTCGCTGAACTGGCGAACCCATGGCGGAATCACCGACCGTGCCCGGCCAGATCGGAGCAACAAGCGAACCGACCGCGAAGCCATACGATACTATCTGGTCCGCAATGCGCCTCAGGTCATCATCGCTAGCATCAGGATCTGTGTGTGGATGAAACAAAAAGTAGTCGATGCCGTCAAACTTCTGACCATTCACATTTGCAGCGGCTGTGAGTTGCAGCATTTTTTCAAGACTGATTGGCGGTTCCTGACCTTCGCCGTCGCCTTTACCAACAAGTCCTGGCCACATGGCGTTGTGAAGTTTGGGTGCGGTGTGAGTCATGATTCATTCCTTGCAGGTATTGATTGGTGGGTGGGTATTTAGAAAGGCTTCGTCTTCATATTTAAATCGCACTAGTCGATGTGAAAACAAAGCCCGGCCTCTGCGGGAAGCCGGGCGATGAAGTACTCAACACTACTATTTGTTCTTGTGATCGCCAACGCTGGGCGCTTTCGGCTGAGCGTCAGGGCCGAAGTAACGCAGGCTCACAAGCGGTTCCGTTCCGGTGTTCTCGAACTCGACACCATCAGCGGCGGCTTTCGCAGTGACGAAGACTTCATCTTCTGTCATCGCACCGAAACGAATCATGCTTGGAGACTGCAGAGTCAACTTGCCGATTCGGCCGTAGCCTTGAACCGTAATCAAGCCGTAAGCTCCGCCATCTTTAATCTTGCACTTCGCACCAGGCTCAAGAGTGAGTTCTTTGGCCGTGAACAACTGCTTGCCGTCCACTTTGCCGTAGACGATCCACTTGTCGATCCAGCCCTGCCCTTGTTCACTGACGATTGGTTCAAGGTAGTTGTTGTCCATGAAGTTCGGATCGACGTTTTTCTCCCAGTCAAGCGCATCGACGATGTACTTGTTGTCATCGTGATGTTCCGGTGGGAAGTCTTTCGTCAAAAGTGCACGTGGCACTTCGCGGCCTTCGACCAGGTTCTGATACATCGCGAACACGTCACTGCCCCACTGTGGCTCATAGGTCACCAGCGAACCCGGAGCGTGCAAGACGCATGGTGGAATCAACCAGCCCGTTCCCGGTTTCAGCCGATAGGCTTTGGAAAGATCCAGCAGACCGTTCTCGCCCTTGCTCCAGCGGTCAAGGCAATCGATCACGTCCTGCTTGGTTGTGCCTGGTTCCAGTCCCATGAAGGTATACGGGAAATTGTTTCCGATCGCGTTCATCTGAGGCGGGAAGTAATAACTTTCCGGCTTGCCTTCCTGACCAACCTTCGCGGCTTGCTCAGCATTCTGGTGCATGTGATGCGGAATCGGGCCCATGTTGTCGAAGAACTTGGAATACACAGGCCACTTCTTGAACGTATTCCAGATATGGTCGCCAATGATTTCACTTTTCAGCTCTGCCACTGCTTCACGCAGCAGAAATCGCTGACCATCATGGACCACATAAGACAGACCTTCGTCAGCGTTGCGGTTGTCGTTCGCAGCTTCTGTTGTCGAGCCGAACCAACGCTCATCGATCCCACCGCGGTGCATCCCCAGTGCATAATAATCGTCTGGATGCAGCTTCAGGCGACGTCCCGGCTGCAAGAACGAACGTGGCACCCAGGTCGGAGCCAGGCGAAGAATGCCATTGCCAGCGGTTAGCGCTGCGGATGCGAGAGATGCGACGTTTGCCATTGTGAAAACACCGAATTGAGTGAAAAAGAGGTAGGACGAAGTCGTATGATGACGGGGCTCATGCGTTTTGCAAAGCCACCGCCGGATTCGTGATTATCATAGATGATCCAGCTAAAACCTGGTAGAATCAGCCGACGACATTCCTGTGTTCAAAAGGCAAAAACTGATGCAGACTTTTATTTCCGCTGAAACCCGTACGGTGATGGAAAACATCCGCTGGGAAACTTTTGTGGAATTGGCCGAGCAACGTCGCGGCAGCGTTCCTCGAATGACTTATGACGAAGGAGTTCTGGAACTGATGAGCCCTCGACGACAACACGAAAACATCGGCAGCCTCATTGGTCGCCTTGTCGAAACATACACGGAGATTCTTGGAATCGAAGTCCAAAGCGTAGCTTCGACAACATTCAAACGCAAAGATCTGCAAAAGGCGTTCGAAGCCGACGAATCCTACTATATTGAACACGCAGAATTGATTCGCCCGAAAGAAGAAGTCGATCTCACGAATGATCCGCCTCCGGATTTGGTCATTGAAGTTGAGATCACTTCATCCGCCATTCGCAAACTCAAACTATTTGCTGCCATGGCAGTTCCTGAAGTCTGGCGTCACGACGGCGAACTCCTGGAAATGTTCGTGCTGGAAAACGAACAATACAAACCCATCAATTCCAGCCGCGCCCTTCCCGGCCTGACAGCAGCCACAATCAATTTGCTTCTCGATAAACGTTTTGACATCGGCGAGACAGCACTGATTCGAGAATTCCGACAGTCTTTAGAGAGATAGAGCGCCCATGTCAACAGTCCCGAAAACTCGTCTCACCGCAGAACAATATCTGGCCACCGAACGTGCGGCTCAGTTTCGCAGCGAGTTCTATCGCGGTGAAATGTTCGCCATGGTCGGTGCCAGCCGGAAGCACAATCTAATTGCTGGCAACGTCTTTGGAGAGTTGCATCGACAATTCAAGGATCGCAAGTGCGAAGTTTACCAATCCGACATGCGAGTCAAGGTCAACGCAACTGGCCTCTACACCTACCCCGACATCGTTGCGACCTGCGACGAACCGCGATTTGAAGACGACCACGTCGATACGCTCGTGAACCCAAAGGTCATCGTGGAAGTACTGTCTCCATCGACCGAGTTATGGGATCGGGGAAAAAAGTTTGAACACTATCGAAGCATTCCGTCTCTTCGAGAGTATGTGATGATTGCTCAGGACGAAGTGCTGGTGGAAACATTTACGCGGAACGCCGATGACCACTGGGTGTTGAGTGATCACCGAACGCTCAACGAAGTCGTCGTCCTTGATTCGATCTCATGTCAAATCAATCTGTCCGACATTTACGCCCGCATCGATTTCTCAGAGAACTCTGAATGAGAGGCCAATGATCATGAAACAGAGTGACGATCAACTGGCCACGATGACTAACCGAAGACTTCGATCCCTGTCATCGGTGGCGGTGCAAATCCGTTGACAGAATCCAACTCAGAATCCTCGACTGGCCAACGGCGATGATAGCGGTAGCCAATGTATCCAAACACTCCGAACAGAACAACAAACGTCAACCACAGTATTTGATGCGAATGACTCGGCGCAGCCTGAGGACCGGGACCAGTCTGATGACGCCGACACAGCCAGGCCCCAATGAGACCGCTCAGGACGGCTGGCATGAATCGCAACCACGACTGAACGGTTGACCAGGGCGCACCGGTCGCTGCGGAAATCCCGGCTGCACTGGCAGCGATCAGTGGCGACGGCGTTGACATTCCCAGTCGCAGGCTGTTGGCGAATTCAGTGGGATTCCCTGTTGAATTCTCCCAGGCATAATCTCGCCGATTCAATAGTTCACCGCTTTCGGAGACATCGAAGATCGCGCCTTTCACGAAAGATGTTTCGTAGTGATAAATGGTCGAGTTGGCATGTAGAAATCGGCGATTGGCGAAAGATTCCGAATAGAAGATTCTGCTGTCTCGCACATCTTCCGGCAGTGAGATTTGCATCACGTCACCTCCGGCCGCATCCATCCGAATCAGCGAGTCGCTGGTGCGAAACAACAGGCACCAGTTTGCGGGATCGTAGGTATTGCTCTGGTTTTTCTTTGGTTCAGCATCGTAACGAAGTCCAACGTCCATTCGGATAAATCCGGCAGGCAGTTCACTGAATTTCAAGGCTGTGCGATCCTTGAAATTGATGACGTATATCCCTGCGGATGTCGCCAGAAATCGCAAATTGAAGCCGCGTGGCGAGTCGTAGTTCATCGTCGAGGATCCCTTGTAGTCACTCACAACTTGAGTCATCACAAGGTCTGCCAGCCGAATGGAAAACCTCGCATTCTGTTCAGGGATTTGTCGCGATGCGCCG
>JBDNFT010001163.1:0-3705 GCA_041689695.1 Planctomycetaceae bacterium
TCTGGGGATCAGGATACATCTGAAACTCGATCACCAAAATCGACTCTTCTTTAGTATCCGGGATCAGCACTCCATCGGCACTGCGTTGGATGGCTTTAATTGTGACGGATTGGAAGCGGCACGAGCCTGGCCAGCGGCGGCGAGTCAACTCGAACACCCACTCTGGGTACGCCTCGAATATTTCGTACAAATGTTTGTCGGACTCCATGGCACGATTCTAAAGCCTGTGGTTCTGGAACGCCAGGCAATCGAATTTGATTAAGGCACGACGATTCAACCATGATCCATGTAGAACCCGCTCGTACGGAGCTGTGCGAGGGGCGGTCAGCGATGACAGTCGCTCTATCATCACGCCATGTTCCCTTATGGGCTTTTCACGGCGGAGCGTGAGGGTGGGCTGTAGAAAATTGGGAATTGCGTTTTTTTTGATCACGATGGAATTGTTACGCAAGGTTTTGCGTGGCAAAAACAACTCAGGAACAAGACTGCCACGAATCAATGAATCCCTTGAGAGTTACGGTCGCCGAACCAAATTGTTTGCCTGGATTTGCGAAACAAATTAATGCCGAAATAACCATCGTTTTTTAAAAACAAATTCTGGGTCAAGGCCAACTTTCCAACTGCCCAGCGTGAGGGTGCATTGGCAACTTTTTTTTTCGCTCGGCGAAAACACACGCCCCAGACCGTCGTGTTTTCGAAGCGTGGGCTCTATACTTCCACGTGGACTGACAGACAACGTGACGGGTGGCTGCGTGCAGGTATTAAACTGCGGGAAGCCAATAGTGAACATCGCCGGACGTCGTTTGCTTCAGTGGTTGTACTTTCCTGACAAAGCACAGAGCGAGATTCGGTTTTATGATTCGATCATTTCGGTTGTTGGCGGCGTTGCCACTGTTGGCGGCGTCCGTTTTGGCAGAAGACACTTTCCTGACGGTCGAAGAGGCCGGTCCTGAATTTGTTCTGCAGGGCGAATACGCTGGAGAAGTAAAAATCGATGGTGACAAAATTCCTATCGGTTTTCAGGTAATCGCTCTGGGCGATGACAAATTTGACGGCGTCGCTTATCCCGGTGGATTGCCCGGTGCAGGCTGGACTGGCGAAGAAAAATTCGCTGCTCATGGCGAAACAAAAGACGGTGAAACAAAGATCGTTGATGATGAGCATGGACATGCCATCCTGGAGGACGGCAAAGCGATTCTGTTCTCCAGGGACGGCACGGAGATTGGAACACTGAACAAAGTCGAACGCGAAAGCCCAACGCTCGGAAAAAAAGCTCCTGCCGACGCTTTGGTCCTGTTTGATGGCACATCCGCCGACCAATTCGAACGCGGCAAGATCACGATGAAAGATCTGCTGGCGGCGGATTGCGAGACCAAAGAAAAATTCGGCGACTATGCGATGCATATCGAATTCCGGACTCCGTTCAAGCCAACGGGGCGTGGTCAGGATCGTGGCAACAGCGGCGTTTATATTCAGGGTCGCTACGAATGTCAGGTACTGGATTCATTTGGCCTGGAAGGCGAAAATAATGAGTGCGGCGGAATTTATTCCATCGCCAAACCAAAGGTCAACGCTTGCTTCCCACCGTTGTCATGGCAAACTTACGACATGGATTTCACCGCAGCTCGGTATGAAGGCGGCAAGAAAGTCAAGAATGCTCGCGTCACCATTAAACACAATGGGATCATGATTCATGATAACCTTGAGCTGACTCATGGTACGCCAGGCAAAAATCCTGAAGGCGATTCTCCGGACGTGATTTATCTTCAGGGACACGGCAATCCAGTGGTGTATCGCAACATCTGGATTGTGAAGAAGTAAGCTTCGAGTCCGACAAACATTCTTCATTCCGTAGGACGGGTCAGGAGACCCGTCCTACCTTGATCACGCGTTACCATGTCATTGTCCCGGATTGTTTACAACGCCCCAAAACATTTGATTGGAAACTCCCGGATTGGCACACCGTCAAACTGGCTGTGACACCACTTATGAAACATTGCGCTGCTCATACGTGTCTCTTTGCAGCATTCGCAGTTTTATCTGCCAGTGCCTTCGCTGAAGAATTTACCGTGGCAACGTTGACGGATGATGAACAATCCGTGATCAATTCGATTCAGCAAAAGCAGGTACTGGAAACGGTCTCGTTTCTGGCTTCCGACGACATGAACGGACGCGATACGCCCTCAAAAGAACTGATCGTCGCGGCGGAGTATGTCGCCGATCGATTTCGCAAGGCAGGTCTTGAAGGACTTGGAACAGACGGGTCATTCTTCCAGACCGTCGAACTGTTTCGCACTTCGGCCCCGGCGACAAAAGCCATAGTGTCAACTGCTGCCAATGACGACATTTATTTGACAGTACTCACTGGGCTCAATGAAGTATTGAAAGTCCACGGAGCAATTCGCGAAGTCACGGAAACGCCTGATCCGGATGACAGCAAATCCGAAATCTTCATCATGGATGAACAGTCGCTTTCTCCGCAAGCTCGAGACAATCCGCTCGCCGCTCTGGTAAAGTATGTGCGAGCGACCGGCCCGCTGGTTGGCAAAGGAGCGAAGGTGGTGCTGGTGCGAGTTGCGGATGATAGTGCGTTGTTCGAAGTTGTGGAGGCGTTTCAGCAACAGCGGATTGCTATACCGGCGCAGTTTGAGCCGCAGTGTGCGATCGTGCTGGTGACCAAGAGTCAAGTGTTGAGCGGCGACATTGCATTGGAGATTCCGCCGAACATCAAGGAAGGCTCTCCTGTTCACAATGTGATCGGTGTTCTTCGCGGAAGTGATCCGAATCAAACGCACAAGGCCGTGATGGTTTCTGCTCATCTTGATCATATCGGCCCGGCACAACGTGGCGACGACAAAGTCAACAATGGTGCCGATGACAATGCGTCCGGGGTGACGGCCGTGTTGACTATGGCCGATGCGTTCGCGGCATTGAAGACTCGACCTGAGCGTTCCTTGATCTTCATCACGTTCTGGGGTGAAGAGAAAGGGTTGCTGGGTTCCAGGTATTTTGCCGAACATCCGCTTTGGAAACTCGACGATCTTGTCTGTGATGTCAACCTGGAGATGATTGGCCGTCCGGAAGAAAACGCCGAAGGCAAAGCCTGGGGCACCGGGTGGCCTCATTCCAATCTCGGCCCGTTGATGGCTGCAGGAGCCACGCGAGCTGGAGTCACAATTTTTCATCATGAACAATTCAGTGAAATGCTGTACGCTCGCAGCGACAATGCGTCCTTTCTGTCAAAAGGTGTGATTGCTCATAGTTTTTCCGCAGGGTCGCTCCACAGCGATTATCATCAGCCTTCCGACGAAGTTGCCAAGTTGAACATTCCACATATGACAAAGGTTATCCAGGGATTGTTTGCCGGAATTCTGCCGATCGCTCGCGGTGAAGTGACGCCGGTGAAAACGAAATAAAAGCAGGGTGAAGGTCAACGCCGTTAAGGATTTCTGCAGCCGGATTCGTGTGAATTCGGGCTTTCGGCGTCTCACTATTCCGAAGTCTCACGACTTCGGCTACAAGAAACCGCCTGTTTCCTCGAAGAAAAATCCTTCACGGCGTTGCCTGGAAGGGAGAGAAGGTAGTCGACAGGCCAGATGGGGTTCACTTGTTTTGTTGTCAAACGAAGCTGAAGAACAAATGTAAAATTTCCCCTCACTCTGCCCCTGGCCTCTCCCCCCGGTGGAAACGCTGTTAAGTTGGAAA
>JBDNFT010001164.1:0-3137 GCA_041689695.1 Planctomycetaceae bacterium
CATCGCAGCGTTTGCTGCAGTGTGCTTCGTCACTGGAGTGGCATGGTTGCCGCTGGTACTTTTTACCCTTTTGGCCATTGTTCCGATCACCGATGTCGCCGTCCTGATTCTGAATACGATGATCACTCGCATCGCCACAGTACGGCTGCTCCCGAAACTGGATTACTCGGATGGCATCGACCCGCAGTTTCCTACCTTCATTGTTGTCCCCTCGATGCTGACCAGCCATCGAGAAGCGAAGGCATTGCTTGCCCGCCTGGAAAACCATTACCTTGCCAACACGGATTCGAATTTCTTCTACAGTCTGTTAACGGACTTTGCAGACGCTGATGCCAAACATGCCATCGGCGATGATGAGATCCTGCAAACTGAAATCGCCGGAATTCAGAGTCTCAACAAAAAATATCAGCGACAGGGCAAGCAACCTTTCTATTTCTTTCACCGTGAGCGTCGCTGGAATACGGCTCAGGAGAAATGGATGGGATGGGAGCGAAAGCGCGGCAAACTTCTGGAATTCGGACGTTTGCTGCGTGGTTCGACGGACACGTCTTACGATGTCATCGAGGGTGATGTTGCGTCATTGGATTCATTTCGGTCGTCGACCAATCGTCCGTTTGTGATCACGCTGGACGCCGACACTGTTCTACCACGAGGTGCAGCGCAGAAACTGGTCGGGACACTTGCTCATCCGCTCAATCGGCCCATTGTGTCACAAGGATCGCAGGCGAAAGTTGTCCGAGGATATTCTATTCTGCAACCAAGGGTCAGCATTCATTTGAACGAATCCCGGAAGACTCGCTACCTGCAGATTCACGCGGCCAATCCGGGAATTGATCCCTACGCTTCGGCAGCGTCCGATGTCTACCAGGATCTGTTTCGGGATGGCAGTTTCACGGGCAAAGGGATTTATGATCTGCGTGCATTTGATAGCACACTGGAACAAACATTTCCTGAGAACCAGATTCTTTCGCATGACCTGATTGAAGGTTGCCACGCACGAGTCGCGCTTGTCAGTGATATCGAAGTCTTCGACGGTTACCCAGGCCGCTATGATGTCGATGCAAAGCGAATGCATCGTTGGGTTCGCGGCGATTGGCAAATCAGCCCGTGGCTGTTGTGGCTCCAATTGTCGGCCAAATGATCAGCACTCCGCGTTCGAACCGCGAAAGAAAGCAACTTGTGATCGATGCTGCGTGGATTCGAGAACTCTCATCCGCCACGTGGGCGTTTTTCGAACATCACGTCAACGCGGCAGGAAACTGGTTACCCCCGGACAACATGCAGGAGTACCCAAAGCAGAAAGTTGCCACTCGGATTTCGCCCACAAATCAAGGACTGTTTCTTGTTTCCAGTATGGTGGCTCGACGTTTCGGATTCACCGGATTGGAGGTTCTGATTGCCCTGCTGGAAAAGAATCGCCGGGGATGGAACTCTCTGGAACAGCTCAGGGGACATCATTTCAACTGGTACGAAACGACAGAACTGCGGGCCTTGCATCCGAAGTATATCTCCACTGTTGACAGTGGTAATCTGTTAGCCTGCTATCTTACCGTCACGCAGGCAATTGCCGACATCGGACGCAGGCCAGTCGTCTCGAAGGAACAGGCCATCGGAGCGCGGACGTCCATCGCCTGGCTGCAGGGACGGATTGCGTTTGAGCACAGTCGCAATGGAGGAACTTCGGACGACCAACACCGCGATACGAAACCTCTCAATCTTTTGGACCAGAGTTTGCGCGTGATTCAGTCGACGATGCCTTCGGCTGTCGGCACGTTCGCGGATATCCAAACGCTTGTCGAACGATTGACTGCGGCAAGTGCGAGGTTATCTGAATGGTCTCAACAGTTTGCACGTCACGTCGATAAGTCCGCCAATTTCGGGTCAGACGGCCTGGCAACGTTGTCGATTCAAACTGAACTTGTCACGAAGCGATTTCAGGGAATCTGTCAGGATGTGCGAGACCTGATGCCCTGGCTGGCCAGCGCGGTAGAGCTTGAATCAAAGTTGGAATCGCAAGGCACGGCAGACCGATCTCTATTAGACTTGGTTTCGCCCACAACAAGCCTTCGTGAACTGTCGCAGTTCAACAATCTACTGTCAGTGCATGAACCAGTGACGCGGACTCTTGCTCCCGAATTCCTTGAGCAACTTCTGGAGTCATCGAACACGGCACAGTCGCTCTGGAAACGATTTTCGGATTTCGCCACCGAATGTGAACAATCGGCATCCAAAATTGATTTCAAGTTCCTTTACAACGAGCGACGCAAGCTGTTTTCCATCGGCTACAACGTCGATTCGGGCAAGTTGGATCGCGGACACTATGATATGCTGTGCAGCGAATGTCGCATTGCCAGCTATCTGGCCATTGCGAAGGGAGATGTCGAAACAGAGCATTGGTTTCGACTTGGACGTCAGGCAACGGAACTGAACGGTTCGTTTGCCCTGCTGTCATGGGGCGGCACGATGTTCGAGTTCCTCATGCCGCAGATCTTTCAGCGCACGTACGAAGATTCACTGATTCAAGTCAGTTGCAAGACCGCGATCGATCAACAGGTTCGCTACGGGCAGCAGCGCGGAGTGCCTTGGGGCGTGAGCGAATCTGCGATGAGCGTCATAGCGAAGAACATGGACTATCAATACAAGTCCTTTGGCGTGCCCGGCTTGGGTCTGAAGCGCGGACTTTCCAAAGACCTTGTCGTTTCCCCGTACTCCACCGCGCTCTCATTACCATTTGCACCACAGCGCGCCGTCGCGAACCTGAAGCGATTGGCGGAGACAGCTTTGGGGCCGTGGGGATTTTACGATGCCATCGATTTCACTCCCAGCCGTCTTGCGCGTAAGCAGACTCAGGTCGTCGTTCGTAACTATATGGCTCATCATCAGGCCATGAGCCTCCTGTCATTTGCAAACGCGCTCTACGACGACGTCGTAGTTAACTGGTTTCACGCACATCCATTGGCTCGCGCAAATGAGTTGTTGCTGCAGGAAAAGATCCCGGCCATTGTGGATGGAAATGTGCCGCATCCGGACGAAGTCGCCAGTGTCGAACGCCTTCCGGAAGACGCTCCTTTGGTCAGTCGCCGCGTCACTGGTGTTCAGGTCAATTCGCCCAGTGCGATGTTGTTGTCGAACGGATC
>JBDNFT010001165.1:0-1820 GCA_041689695.1 Planctomycetaceae bacterium
CATCCGCATGGTGTCATGCACGTTGATTTTCATGCGGCTGGCAATCATCGTTCCGATGACGGCCTCGCCCGACAGCATTCCTTGCTCGACCTCAGCGGGATTTCCTTCGACAATATCGACGGGGATGGCATCATGGCTCGACAACTCGCGAACCATCAGCGTTGCCGTTGTGCCGTTGACTGAGGCCACGGAAAACGAAACACGGTCGATCGATTCGATGCCGGGAATTGAGCTAAGCTGCTCCTCAATTTCATCCGGAAGCGAATCTGCTTCTGACATATCCACACGAGGACGACTGGCACGCAGCAGAAAGTCTGCTGTCAGAGTTCGGTCGAGCCATGACTGTACGTCGCCCGTAATCATCAGGGACGTGTTGCCGATGCTGACACTGGTCGCCGAGACAACAAACAGGACTGCGATCGTTAGCGACGTACGTCCAAAATTATCCAGCAACTGTTGTTGCCCAAGTTGAGCTTCGATCGGATAAAGCTGCCTGATGATGCCGAACAGACATGCAGAAACAGGGCGGATGATCGACGGCAGACAAAAAATCCCGGCGATCACAATCAATGCGAGTCCCGCCATCGTTGTCCATTCGGCAACTTGAAGGTACGAAACCACAAACATCATCGCCGCGAGGCACAAGATACCGAATCCCGTAAATAGTGACGCTCGCAACGGAAACCCACGTCGCGGGGCAACGGCTGATCGCAAGACGGCAAGTGGTGGAGCTTCACATGCTGTGCGAGCAGGAAACCAAACCGACACAGTGGTCACGAGTGGTCCAAAGATCATGCCCGCCAGCACCGCATGTGGTCGGATTGACGGAGTGCCGGTGCTGGTGAAGCCGAAAATGTCTTCCATCCCTTTTGCCATGAAACGGCTGCCGATGATCCCGGCAAAAATCCCGAAGATCGTCCCGATGCTGCCGAGCAGCAGTGCTTCGCGGTACATCGACGAACGTATCTGATCGACCGTCGCGCCCACAATGCGAAGAAGTGCCAGTTGTCGCTGACGTTCGGCCACTGAAATCTGAAATGTATTGACCACAATAAAGATGGCCGCCACGACTGACAGGGCGGCCGCTGCATTGAGGCCGACTGTAATGATCGCTTCCGTCGGACGACTGAGATCGGCGGCGGAGGTTGAGTGAGTCAGTGTCAGATGGCTCGGAAGCTGCGAACGGATGTTTGCGTCGATAATTTGCTCGTCCGCTTCCGATGCCAGTACAATCTGAATCGCGGTGATCTTTCGTGGTGCTTTGCCCAGTGTCGCAGCGTCGCGCAGCGTGAGGAAAACGGAGGCCGTTTCTTCAACGGCTCCAATGCCGAGTGGTTTTAGAATTCCAACCACCTTCTTCTTCAGAAGCCACGGCAACCCGCGCGCTCCGAGGCGGATTTCATCGCCCACAGTGATGCCCAGGCTGTTAGCGACATTGGCTTCAACGCAGGCTTCGTTGACTTCGCTGCAGACTCGGCCCGTCGTCATTTCGAAATCGCGAATCGTGCGATACTGCTGCATATCAACGCCGATCGAAATTCCACGTGCTTCGCCACCATCCGCGACCAGCTTGGAGAACACGCAAAAGACGGGAATCGCGGCAGCAACACCCGGCTGATCAGTCATATCAGGCAGGTCTTGGGGTGCGAATGCCGTTGCGTCAGTAGCGACAATTTCCATTGCCACCGGCGATGCCAGCGTTCGATGCAAAGAGTCAAGTTCACCTCGAGTTGCAGCTGTTGATTGCAAGACGGCGACAACAGCCGCGACACCGCCAGCGATACTTAATATCGTGAGCAATGTTCGACTTGGTCGCAGTC
>JBDNFT010001166.1:0-7209 GCA_041689695.1 Planctomycetaceae bacterium
CTCAGCCTCCAACGACTGCTCGGCTTCGCTAAACTCGCCTCAGAACCAGCGTGAAGATTAAACCCTGTCAAGACCGTGTTTTCAACAGCCTAGGCTGCTCCTGCGGCCTTGGATAATATCGACTCAGCTTGTTGGCGAAACCTCCGCGACGCGGTTGATAGTTCGATGGCGGCCTGGCGATTGCCATGTCTTGCACCGCAGTCCGTCAGCGGATGCACGCAAAGAACTGTGGTGCTGAGAGCTGTCGATGCCGCCAGGCGACTGTTGCTGTTCCACACGGACGTGCGATCAGAAAAAGTTTCAAATATTCGGCAGCACGCTAATGCCTCGTTATTGTTTTACGATCCAGCAACCAAGGTTCAGGTTGTCGCACAAGGCATTGCTTTTGTGCATACCGACGACATGTTCGCCGATCGATTGTGGGATGATTCCACTCCTGCGAGCTTGAAAATGTATCCAGGCAAATTGCCACCGGGCACCATCGCTGCGATGCCGAGTTGCAACGAACTGCAATCCGCGCGAGGCCGTGTGCCTGAAATTGAAGCAGGTCGCCGTAACTTCGCCGCTATCGTGGTTGCCGTTTCTGAACTGGAATGGCTGCAACTTTCCCGCGACGGAAACTATCGAGTAAGATTTATCTTTAGCCGCGACGACGACACTATCAGCATGGCCGGGCAGTGGCTGATACCATAACGCAAGCGATCAGGGGCAACCATTTGGAAGCGACCTATTTCTTCCACAGTCCGCTGTTCTGAGGGGGGCGCGCGAATCGAGGTTAGCGCGGATGAATTGCATCCCATTCGCGCTGGCCTCGATTCGCGCAGAACGATTTTCTGAGGCCAATCTTCTACGCGGTCATAACCAATGACACCCCACAACGAAGCCTCCTCGTTGGATGCCTCAATGCGTCGTGAGTCCTCAATGGGTTCCTCGCGAACGAAGTTCTTTCATTAGCTCATCAATTTTTCCCTCGAGTGCCACCAACGATTCCGTCAGCAGTTCATTTGTCGAGGTGGCTGGCTGATTCAGCATCTGTTGTAAGATCTGAATCTTCCCCGCGAGAATTCCTTCCTGTCGTCCTTCCTGTCGTCCTTTCTGTAGACCCTGTTCAAGACCCTGTTCAAGTCCCTGTTCAAGTCCTTCCTCTCGGGCAAGACGTTCCACAGACGTGATGTACGGCATATTGTTAATCTCCTCGATCTTCTTGAGTTCTTCCCGAAAGCTGATTTCCAGGTTCGGTGGCAATTCCAGCAACCAGTCTATCACACGATACAGTCTTCGCAATACCTGAGAATCAACTCCCCGCTCATACAGCCTTCGCAAAATCTGCAACTTTCCATGCTGTCGCTGTACGGGCTTCCTGGTCGTCTGCATCGCAAGCAGATGCGCCAGAATTAAACACGCCACTGGATTGTTGGAATCTTCAAGCGGTGTCAGATCTTTTATGAAATCATTGAGCTTGACCATTGGATATGTGAATTCGACTTTGCAGCCAAGCACGTCCTGCTCAAATGCTTTCGGACGCCATTCAGGGTTGTCGTCACCCAGAACCGCCAGACTCACGACTCGCCGATTGTACCTATCGCGGATTCTGTAGAAATAAACGAACATGCGTTCGGCAAAGTCTGCGATCCATTGATTCTGGATTTCCAGATGAATCAAAATCCACTCAGTCTCGCCGGACAACAACCGTACTTCGACTAGTTTATCAACCGATCGTCGCCCCAGTTCTCCATGAGGAGTGATCTGCTGAAACTCCTTGTCGAGCATTTTTGGTGGCACTGACCAATCGATCGCGGCATAGATCAGCGGAAAGCAGAACTCCAGAAACGCCGACAGGAACTCATCCAGAATTTCTTTCCACGGACTATCGTACTCGCTCATTCCGGCTGTGCCCTGATCTCTAGTTCTACGAATCTCATTCAACCAGGATTGTAGTCACCTGCTCGCCGGAGTCAGAGTCTGACTTCACAACAGAACGCTGAGCATGACCAACAGTCAGACCTATGACTTTAACGTCACGGCATTCTACGATTTCGATTAAGGAGCCTCGCCCACTTTTTCGCCCTTCTGAAGGAGCCGCGCGAATTGAGGTGAGCGCGAATGAATTGCGTCCCATTCGCGCTGCCCTTGATTCGCGCGGGAACGACTTTCTGCGGCCAATCCTCTACACGCTCATATCTAACAACAAAGCCTGACACCTTTGGTGCTTTTCATCCCTGATCAAGTTCCAGATCCAGCAAATCTGGATGAATCGCATCGGGATCGATTTCTTCGACGATGGCGTATTTTCCATCCCACCACCGATGAAAATCGACTTTGCGACAACGGTCACTGCAGAAAGGGCGAAATGATTTCGCACCTTCGACCTCAGGTTCCAATGCCTTCTTACAGACTGGACATGTCATCGGCTGAATCACCGCAAACACCTTTCAGTAGTACAAACCCTTGCGAAGCTGCGCCAGCGGATAAAACGAATCACGCCATCGCACGCCTCCCTCACGCAGTGTAATGATAGCCGATCTCCAGTAAGCAAAAGCCATTACAAAGGCACCAACTGGAAACATGAGAGCAAACTTCCATCCGCCCGGGATACGCGAAACGATAAACGCAAACAGCAGATGCCATAGGGCAGCGGTTGCAAGGAATCCGGAAGCATTGTGCAATGTCAGCACAAACGGCGAGATGTATGGGAAGACCATCGCAAGAAAGAATACGAATGTGACGAATACAAGCTGTCGTATAGAATAATTCAGCGACGCAAATCCATTCTTTTCAAGCCCCGTGACCACGCCCCACAATGATTGTTGCCAACGCACGGAGAGTAATTCGGATGCCAACTGAAAATCGATCCGCCCGCCGTTTTTCTTGATCAGCTTTCCAAGTTTGACGTCATCCAGAATATCTATCGCGATCGGCTGATGACCTCCCAGGGATCGGTAGAATTTCGCATCGACAAGATTAAAGGCTCCGACGCCAGCGTATGACAGCGGCCATCGAGTTCGGATGAGATGCAACTGCATTCCAACGGCAAACGCCAATCCGAAAAAAGTCACTACGGCGTTCTCAAACACACTGCCCGGAATCATTTTTGGCAGCAGACATAAATGCTGCAATTTGTGATGGACGAAATGTCGCACCGCGATCTCAATCGCCGATGGCTCATAAATGATGTCACCGTCCGTGAACAGCAACAGATCTCCAGTCGCCTTTTGCGAAGCCACGTGCATCGCATGATTTTTTCCCAGCCATCCATTCGGTAGTTGTGTGATATGGATCACCTTCAGCCGTTGATCAGTTGCTGCAACAGCATCCATGATCTGTCCCGTCGAATCCGTGGAACGATCATCGACAGCGAGGATCTCCAAAACAATACCGGTCGATTGCAGCAACGTTGTAAGCCCGTTTCGAATTTGAGCTTCCTCGTTTCGAGCCGGCACAATGATGCTTATTGAAGGCCAAGGCACAGACGGAGCCAGGCCAGCGACATCTGGATATGCTGCCAGCCCTGTCTGGGATGGCAACAACTGCTTTAACGTCAGGGCGATGACGGCGGGAATCGTCCAGACCGCGACAAACGTGAAAACGACCCATCCCAGCCAGAACATTGATTTAGCCTTACATTGTGTTTTGGCAAGCCCTTGAAACGTGGGATAGGCTTCCAGCCTGTCGTGTTGCGATTTGACAGGCTGGAAGCCTATCCCACGTAAGTACTGCTCGTTCCTAACCTTCCACCGACACGTCGTCCGTCCCCAGTAATTCACGAAGCCTGCGAATTGCTCGCAAGTAACGCATGCCGGCAGCCGGAGCACTCAAGCCTAATGCTTCGGCGACTTCTCCGTTGCCCAGATGTTCGAAGTGTCGCATGATGATGATTTCACGTTCGCTCTCTTCCAGTTTATCCAGCGCAAGCACAAAGCGTTCCTCCATTTCCTTGCGTAGAGCGGATGCTGCGGGTGTGAGTTCCGCGTCGCGAAGTAGCGAGACAAGGTCAGCGGCCGATTGATCGTCGGAATTGAAGCTGCTCATGTTTTGTTCGCGATCCACGGAGCGTCGCTGTGCCCCACGATGTCGGCGATGCATATCAATCATACGATCTTTGGCCAGTTGTCTTAGCCAGAGATGAAATGGCATCGACGGATTGCGAATGTATTCTGTCAATCGCTGCGATGCTTCCAGCAGGACATCCTGAACGACGTCACTCGCGTCAACGCGCCTCGCAACTGCGTGATCGAGTCGCATCTGGACCATGCGACGGACGGCTTCACGGTGACGATCCAACAATCGATTCACTGCGGACTGGTCGCCGTTGCCGACTTCTTTAAGCAAGTCCTGAGTCTGTTCACCTTCTGGCCACATGGTTATTCGTCCGCATCAAAATCATTGTGATGAGTGAGAAGATATTGTTCGACTCGATCTGTCAGCAGTTCAACCAGCTCCGGATCCATGAATTGATAATCATCCGGAATATCAAGCACAAGCACAGGGGTTCCACCCAGCGCATTCCGAAATTCTCCCAGAATTCTCGAACGGTGCTTCGATTCCATCACAAATACCACGTCAGCCCATATTAGATCGTCAGGCCGCAGCGTCCGCGGCGATTTTGAACTTAAACCGCAGGATCGGATATTCAGTCGAGGATCGTTGCGGAAGATGCGTTCCGCAGTCGGACTGCGCCAGCGGTTGCGAGAACAGACAAACAGCGTATTGAGCCTCTGTTGAGAAGTTGGCGGCGTCATGGCAGCGACTGCCGCCACTGCAACGCCGCGTCTTTCAATCGATTGGCGACATCGGGATGCACTTCAACAACATTCTTCGATTCCTTAGGGTCGATGTTCAAGTCATAAAGCTCGACGGATGATCCATCGGCGTTGACGAGTAATTTCCAGTCGCCGTCGCGTACTGCCACATTGGGTGATTTTGAATTGGGCTCATCGGGATACGGAAACGCACGCAATCCTTTCTGGCCTTCGGACGACGGCTTGCGACCGTACTCCCAAAAAACCATGCGGCTGCGCTTGGGTTCCGGGGCAGTGAGCGTCGCTGATGCCTTGATCTCCGCCGGGCCTTTGAACGCTGCCGAGAGGTCTTCACCATCGAATTCCACATCCACTGGCGGAGCGATCCCTGTCAACTCACACAGCGTCGGGAAAATATCCAAGGCCGTTAGAACGGTTGTCTTGTTGGTGACTCCCGCTGGCACGTGGCCCGGCCACCGAACAATAAACGGCGTCTGAATCCCGCCTTCGTAAAGACTCCACTTCATACCGCGCAGGCCGTTTGTGCGAGCACCATCAAAACTTGGCTGCGGTCCGTTGTCTCCGGCTAAAATCACGATGGTGTTTTGATCGACTTTCGAATCCTTGAGCCGATCCAGCAGGCGGCCAACTTGATGATCAGTCTCCTTCAGCACCGCGCGGTACTCGATTGTTCCCGGCCCGCCGGCATCGTCGGTCTTTTGATCATCCGATGGACGAAACGGAGTGTGAGTATCATCGAACCAAAGATTAATAAACCACGGCTGATCAGGATGCTGTTGCACAAACGAAAGCGCTTCATCCACCATCCAGCGAGTGCGATCGTGTCGCGGCACTTGTTGAGGTTCAATCTTTGTGTCCCACGGAACGCTCTTCAGTCCGAGTGCAGCGGCGGGTTCCGGACTTTCGTAAGTTCCAAAACCAACGTCATAACCATAGGCTGCAAACTTCGGTGCATCGGTAACGTCGCGTCCGCCGCCCAAATGCCACTTGCCAACATGCGCAGTGGCATATCCGGCATCATGAAATGCACGAACTATCGAGGGCGCAGCAGGATCGAGAAAATCCGCCTGCTCGCATTCGCGGTTCCCGGCCTTGCTTTGCAGATAACTGGCGATTCTCCAGCGTGATGGAAACTGACCGGTGAGCAAACCGCATCGAGAAGGCGAACAGATTGGCGACGCCACATAAAACTGACAAAATCGCGTGCCTTCCGATGCCAGTCGATCAATCGCTGGGGTCTGAATCTGCTTGCCGCCGTAACAGGACAGATCGCCAGGACCAAAGTCATCAACAAAAATCACCAAGACGTTTGGTCGCTGAGAGGTATTTGCCTCCGGAGAGGCATTAAGGCGGTCTGCCAAAAGAATCTGGCCACTCGCTGTGATCAGATAGATCACGGCGGCGACCAGAATTCGCGGAGTTACACTTCGCGCATTCAGGATAGCGGCTGCCAGCATCTTGCGATTGTCCCCTTTCCCTCGCAATCGATTTGCCGCCTTCACAATTGTTCTACGGGGGGCCAGGGCTACGACCAGGTATAGGGTGAGGTGGCAGGAATAATCGTGCTGCCTTTGGTTCATCACGTTCAATCCAGGTCAACCCCCTCATCCGGCCTGTCGGCCACCTTCTCCCCCTTGCAGGCTGTCGATTTAGTCGGTTTTCACAACCCGACACGTCAGTGAGGGATAAAATTACCAGCTTTTTTCGCCAAGCATCCCTCGCTAACGCTTCGGGTCAGGATTAAATCGCCAGCCTGCTTGCCAGGGGAGAAGGGACACGCGAAGCGTTGGCTTCAAAAGACCTTATTCCGGACCGTGCCGTCATCATTGTTTAATCTCGAACACGGCTTCAACTTCCACCGCCGCGCCTGTTGGCAACGCGGCAAATCCGAGAGCACTGCGAGCGTGAAATCCGTCGGTGGTTTTGCCGAAGATTTCATGCAGCAGATCTGAACATCCGTTGATCACCAGATGCTGATCCGTAAAGTCTCCGGCTGAATAAACGCAACCAAGAACCTTAATGACACGGAGGCCGTTGAGAGTGCCATGGCAGTTGTAGACTGAGCGCAGGATCTTCTGAGCACAGTCTTTCGCTGCCTGATATCCCTCATCAACCCCAACGGTTTTTCCGAGCACACCTTTGAGGTCGCTTACGTGCCCCGATGTGATCAACTGTTGTCCGGATTGAATACAGAGATTCAAGTATCCGGGCGTGAGTGGTTCGAGATTGATCCCCAGTTGACGAGCCTTTTCTTCTGGCTGCATGATACTTCCTTAAGCTTTCTTTACGTGGCCAATGTTAATGTAAGCATGAACGTGCGGCGCGCCGCGGAAGTGCCATACAAATGATGGTCCTTCCACACGCCAAATGTCCCACGTTTTGTCGCCGCCAATATCTTCCTGCTGGAAGAAGGCCATGTGAAGATGATCCACACCGCCGGATTCTTTCA